>JBDTTZ010000508.1:0-3103 GCA_040008015.1 Gemmatimonadota bacterium | reverse complement strand
GAAGCGCCCGCCCGACCTGGATCACGACGGGATCGTAGTCTTTCGATTCTTCGTTGGGGCTGTCGAGATAGGTCAGGACGGTGATGCGCATCGACTATCAATATGTAAAACAATGCGCGGAAATACCAGCGATTCTGAGAGGATTGTCATTCCGAGGGCGTGCCCGAGGAATCTCAAGGCTGGGTTTGTCGCGATCTCGATAGGGCTCTCCTTGAGATCCCTCGCTTCGCTCGGGATGACAGACCAGTCACCTTACGCCTCCAGTCCCATCCCCCATCGCGCCAGCGACACCGGCAGCCCCCCGTATCCCAGGAAATCATCATGAAACCGGCGCAGTGTAAACTCGGCCCCGGCCCGCCGCTGATAATCGTCGCGCAATGCCAGGATCTCGCGCCGGCCGACCGCGTAACACAGCTGATAGGTCGGCGCCCCACAGTAGCGGCGGACTTCCGCGGCCGCTTCGGCCGGATCGAGCGGAACCTTCTCCATCAGGTACAGCACGGCGGCGGCGGGCGACATGCCCCGGGTGTGCAACCCGACGTCGAGCAGGATCCTGACTGCGCGCCAGAGCAGGTGGATCTGCTGGAACAGCCGGGCGGCGGGATCCTGGTAGAAGCCCAGCTCATTCATCATCCCTTCGCAGTACAGTGCCCACCCCTCCACCGTCAGCGGGGTCCACAGCACCCGGCGCACTTCCGAGCTCAGCGACTGCGCCGTCACCATCTGGAGGTGGTGGCCGGGATAACCTTCGTGCAGCACCAGGCTGGGCAGCTCGTGGATCGAGCGAGTTGACCGAGCTGCGCCGGCGTCGAAGCGGGGCGTCACGTAGAATCGCCCGCTCCGGTCCCGGTGGTAGGGTCCCGGCGGCGAGTACGCGGCAATCGGGATGAGCGGGCGGAGAAACTCGGGCGTGGGTACCACCGCGAGCGGCGCCCCCGGAATGCTCGCCACTTCACTCCGGAGGACGAACTCCCGGGCCCGCTCCATTGCCGATGCGTAGACGACGAGAGGATCACCGGTAACGGGATGCTCGGCCCGGAGCCGCGCGGCGAGATCGCGCCACGAGGTGCCGGGCTCGATCTCCCGGGCAATCTCCACCAGCCGGGCTTCGACCTCCTCCACCAAGTGCATTCCGTAGCGCCACAGCTCCGGCGCGGTCGCCTGGAGGGCATACTCGAAGTGCAGCCGGTGATTGAAGGCATCCTCGCCGATCGCGAAACTCTGCGGGTCCGCACTGGCCGAGAGCTCGCTGCGTAATGTCACTCCAAAGCCGGCAAGCGCAGCCTCGGCTTCAGCCGCTGCCGCGTCGACCTCCTCCCCAGCGACGCCGCGCTCCTTCGCAAAGGCGGCGATCCGGCCGACCAGCACCTCGCCGCCGTCCAGCATCTGCGCCGCGGTCTCGACCAGGATGGGCGGGGGATCGAGCAGCGTCGAGACCGCGGCCGAGATGAAGGAAGGCACCGATCGCAGCCGCGCGACCGCGGCCAGCGCCAGCTCCTGGTCGGGAGCTTCCTGCCGGTCCATCAGGGAATAGAGAGCGCCGTAGAGATGGGAGAGCCAGAAAGCGGGATTCCGGACGTGGGGCTGTTCCTTCTCGAAGCGGTAGATGGTCGAGCGGATCTCGTTGAGAACCGCCGTGCGGTCGATCTCGGTCTCGGTGGACTCGACGTCCAGCGCCTCGATCGCCAGGGAGAGAGATCGAAAGGCGGCGACATGGACCCGCATGGACTCGGGATCGTAGTCACCCAACCGCTCGTTCTGGGAAGTGATACCGGCCGCCGTCGCGGCGGCGGGATCGAAGTGCCAGCGGAGATCGAGGTAGGACTGGACCAGCGGCTCAGGAGCCGACATCGGCCGCCCGCCTGCTCACACCCAGTGCGGCAATCAGACGGTGACACTCCTCCGCGACCAGCACTCGGTCCGCCGACTTGGCGGCCGCAAACAAGGCCTGGTTAACCGTGGCATCTTCCGGATCGTAGCCGTGCTCGGCGAGCCAGTATTTCACGTTCGACAGGCCCGACAGTGGAGAAATCTCTATCAGCTGCGCCAACCCGAACTCGGTGGCCGGCACGCTCGAGTACACCCGGTCCGCCAGCCAAAGATCGCCCTTCTGCTTGGCCTTCACGATGGCCGAGGCATGGACCCCGGTGGCGGTGCGGAATGCGTCATAGCCGACCACCGGATAGTTGATCGGGATCGGCACGCCAGTCGCGTCGGAGGCGGTGCGGCAATAGAGCGCCAACTTGGAGAGATCGTGCTGATGCCCGCCCAGCAGTTTGAGGTTGACCAGCAGGATATCCATCTCGGCGTTGCCGACCCGCTCCCCGATACCGACGGCGGTGGCATGCACCCGGTCTACCCCCGCCTCGATCGCGGCGAAACAATTCGCGATGCCGAGTCCCCGGTCGCGGTGCCCGTGCCAGTCGATCTTTACCGACTCGCCGGACGGTATGATGATCTCGTCCTTGATAAAGCGCACCAGGCTGGCGACGCCGGCCGGCGTGGCATGGCCCACGGTGTCGGCAATGCAGATCCGGCGGGCGCCCCAGCGGATCGCGTTGCCGTAGAGCGCCTTCAGGGTGTCGGGATGGGCGCGGGTAGTGTCTTCGGTGACGTACATGACCGGGAGACCGTGACTGACCGCAAAGGTGACGGCTTCTTCGCTGACCCGGAGCATGCGTTCCAGGCTCCAGTCTTCCGCGTATTGCCGGATAGCGGAGGAGCCGATGAAGGTCGCCGCCTCGATGGCGATCCCGACCTCCTGGCTGATATCCACGATCGGCTGGACGTCCTTGATGACGGTCCGGGCGGCGCAATTGGGCTCGATCTTGAGCTTGTGGTTGACGATCTCGCGGGCGAGGGTGCGGACCTGCTCCACCTGGCGGGCCCCCGCGCCGGGGAGGCCGATATCGGCGGAGTGAATCCCCAGGTCGGCCATCAGGTGGAGCAGCTCCACCTTCTTCGGCATAGGCGGGTCGATCACGGAGGGTGACTGGAGCCCGTCCCGCAGGGTCTCGTCGTTGAGCTGGACCCGGCAGCGGCGGTAGTCGAAGCCGCCGTCCTTGTCGTTCCAGTCGTAGATCAGGTCGTTCTGGTTCATGGG
>JBDTTZ010000507.1:0-27607 GCA_040008015.1 Gemmatimonadota bacterium | reverse complement strand
TGCGTCGTTTGAAACTACCAGCCCCGGGCGGCCGGTCTGGCCGCCGAGCTGAAACAGGCGTATCCCGACAGCGAAGTTCGCATGTCGGAGTCCGCCGGGGGTGTGTTTGAGGTCACGGTGGATGGCGACATCGTCTTTTCCAAGCGGAAACTCAAGCGCCACGCCAACCCCGGCGAGATCCTCGATCTCCTGCGCCGGCGCGCCCGATCCTGACCGACCCCGGTTGCTTCCCCCCATCATGACGGATTAAGTGCGGATTGCCATTTCAACCGGCGGCGGCGACGCCCCCGGCCTCAATGCGGTCATCCGGGCCATCGTGTTGTCCGCCCACCAGCGGGGATGGCAGACCTACGGTATCCGGAACGGGTACGACGGGCTGCTCGGCACCGCCGGGATCATCAACCTCGGTCCCCGCGAAGTCCGCGGTATCACCCACCTCGGTGGCACTATCCTGGGGACGACCAATCGCGGCAATCCCTTTCGGTACTGCCGCACCGAAGCGGACGGCGGCGAAACCGAGATCGACCGCTCCGACGAGCTGGTTGCCGCGTTCCAGGCCAGCGGGTTCGAGGCGCTGATTTCGATCGGTGGCGATGGCAGTCTCAGCATCGCGCATGAGCTCTGGAGGAAGGGTCTGCCGGTGGTCGGGGTCCCCAAGACCATCGACAATGACGTGTTCGGCACTCTGGCCGCCTTCGGGTTCGACACCGCCGTCAGCACCGCGACCGACGCCATCGACAAGCTTCACTCCACCGCCGAGAGCCATCGGCGGGTCATGGTGGTCGAGCTGATGGGCCGGTACGCCGGCTGGATCGCCCTCCACAGTGGCATCTCCTCTTCCGCCGATGTCATCCTGATTCCCGAAATACAATTTGATATCGAAAAGGTTTGCGAAAAGGTGATGCAGCGGGAGCGCCAGGGTCGTACCTTCAGCATCGTGGTCGTTGCCGAGGGCGCCATGCCGATCGGCGGGTCGGTGGTCCTGCTGGAGCGGCGGCAGGCCGGGTCGCCGGACCGGCTGGGAGGAATCGGCAGCCAGGTTGCCCGGGGCATCCAGGAACGCACCGGGAAGGAGACCCGCTCCCTGGTGCTGGGCCATCTCCAGCGCGGTGGTTCCCCCACCACCTTCGACCGCCTGCTCGGCCTTCGGTTCGGGGCTGCTGCGGTGCGCGCCGTGGCCGATGGTACCTTCGGGGTGATGATCGCGTACCAGCCGCCCCGGATCACCCAGGTCCCGCTCGACGAGGTCATCGGCCGCACCAAGAACGTGCCTCTCGATTCCGACACCGTCCTCACCGCCCGGGAGCTGGGAATCAGCCTCGGCGATTGAGTCTTCTTGCGCCCGCCCCGACCGGCGGTACATTGGCGGGGCGCCACCATCAGTGACCATCCGCGTTGTTTGTTGCCTCCACGAGCCTCGCTTCGGGGGATTCGTCATGCCTGCTCGCTTCAGCCGTCCTCTCGCTTTTCTGTTCCTGCTTGTCGCGGGCGCCGTTTCCAGCGCGGCCGCCCAGCAGGACCGCCTGCTCACCCTCTCGGACCTGAGCCCCGATCTCGCGCGGCTGATCGGTGGAACCCCGCTCGATTTCGTTGCGAATGCCCGGATCACGTACGGGGTCACCGGCAATTCCAGCTATGACGATTTCTTCCGGAATTCCGCGGTGTCGTATGGCGGGTTCATGGTGGGCCGGCGGCTCACCAACCAGGCCACGCTGAATTTGAAGAAATACGCCCGCAGCAAGGTGGCGGTCGCCGAAATGAAAGACCAGATCGCCGAGCTGACGCAGGGCGCCGATACCGCGAGCTGGACCACCGAGCAAGCGCTGGCGGTGCTCGCGGCGGCGAAGAAGCGGGACCAGCTTTCCGCGGAAGAATCGGCCTACATGCTGAGTATGGCCGCAAACCTGGCCGCCGCCATTCCCATGGTTGAAGCTTCCGTCAGCTCCAGCACCCAGCTCACCAGCACCGCGCCCGCGATGGTGAGCGGTGCCCGGTCCTCGTTTGGGGTGCTGAAAGCCGGGAGCATCGGCCACAACGTGCAGCAGAGCGCCGATCGGCTGGCGACGATTCCCACCGAGGGACCCAAGCTGGTGGAGGCCATGCTGGTGCTCTCGAAGGGCCTCGCCATGATCAACGGGAACTGATGCGCCATACTTTCCGGCTCGCCGCCGTTTTCTGCCTCGCGCTTCCCGTTGCCGGCCACGCGCAACGGTCGGTGCCGCTGGTGCTGCCGCCAGGCTGGAACGACTCCTGGTTTGAACGGCTCGACCAGGGCCGCCAGCCGCGTACCGTCGTCGCGGTGATGAACTTCGCTGGCGGAGAGGTGCTGGAGCAGCGGCTCCAGATCCGGATGGCGGACGCGCTGGTCACCTCCATGGTTCAGGCGGGACGCTTCGATGTGGTCGAGCGGGAGCGGCTGGACCTGGTGATGAACGAGCAGAACCTGCATCAGCAGGGGCTGGTGGACCCCGCCACAGCCGCAAGGGTCGGCAAGATACTGGGAGCGCAACTGGTGGTCTTCGGACTGGTGACCGGGGCTTCGGAACAGAAGATCGACAAGTTCTCGTACGACCTGATCCGGGTGGAAGTCTCCATGGATGTTCGAGCGGTAGATGTCTCGACCGGCCGGGTGGCGATATCCCAGACCGCGAAGGGCACCGCCGAGGCCCGCATCATCACCAGCGCCGACGGCACCATCATCAGCGGACCCACCAATTACGATCCGCTCTACCACGAAGCGTCCCGGGTGGCGCTGGATCGCGCCGCGGCCCTGGTGTCGGGCGCGGTGCCGCTCGTCGGGTTCGTGGTGGCCCTGGAAAATCGGAACGTCACGCTCGACCTCGGAGAAAGCCGCGGGGTCAAGGCCGGCGATACCTTCATCGTCTTTCGCCGGGGCGAGCCGCTGCTGCACCCCGTCAGCCACGAGCGGATCGGATGGAACAAGACCATCCTCGCCGCCCTCCAGGTGACCGACACCGAGAACGACCTTTCTCACGCCCGCATCCTGAACACCGCTTCAGGCGCCGAGCTCAAGCCCGGAGACCTGGTCATCCTCCGTCCTTCCTCCTGATCGCTCGCGTTCGTGACCACCAAGGCCGAGGTCCGCCAGCAGGGTCTCGCGGCCCGGGAAGGCGTGCCTGATCGGGCTGCGGCGAGCCGCGCGATCCAGGCCCGGGTCATGGCGCTACCCGAGTTTTCCGCCGCGGCCACCATCCTCACCTACATGGGCGTCCGGACCGAGGTCGCAACCGAGGCGATCGTAGCGGAAGCAGTGCGACTTCATAAGAAGGTCGCGGCGCCGTATGTCACTCCCGACGGGTTGCACGCGGCACTCATAGAAGGAAGGGGAGACCTGGTTCCGGCGCGGTTTGGCCTCGTGGAACCGGCGGACCGTATCAAGCAGGATCCGCTCCGGGCCTGCACACCGGGCGAGGTGGACCTGTTCGTCATTCCTGGCCTGGCCTTCGACCGGTCAGGCGGACGGGTTGGATTCGGCAGAGCCTACTATGACCGCCTGCTCGCCCGGGCCAGTGCCCGGGCGCTGTTCGTCGCGGTGTGTTTTCACAGCCAGCTGGTACCCACCGTACCGATGATCGACCATGACATCCGCATGCACGTGATCATCACCGAGCGCGAAACAATCTATCCCAAACGGTAGTCGCCTTACCGCCTTACCGCGATAAAATTCTTCAGCAGCTGATGCCCACCCTCGGTCAGGATCGACTCTGGATGAAATTGCACCCCGAACACCGGGTACTCCCGGTGGGCCAGCCCCATGATCTCGCCATCCGCCGTCTCCGCCGTGACCGCGAGGACACCTGGCAGGTCCTGTCGAGAGACCGCCAGCGAGTGGTAGCGGGTGGCCCGGAATGGATTGGGTAGCCCGGCAAAGACTCCGGTGTCAAGGTGCTGAATCTCGCTGGTCTTTCCATGCGTCGGCCCCAGAGCGCGGACGATCTTCCCGCCGTACACCGCGCCAATGCATTGGTGTCCCAGGCAAACGCCGAGTATCGGTATCGTTGCGCCGAAGGTGGTGATGATTTCGTTGGAGACCCCGGACTCCGCGGGAGTGCAGGGACCCGGCGACACGATGATGTGGCTGGGCCGCAGCGCATGGACCTCGTCGCTCGTGATGTCGTCATTCCTGCGGACCAGGGCGTCTCCTCCCAGCTCGCGCACGTAGCGCGCCAGGTTAAACACGAAAGAGTCGTAGTTGTCGATCAGGAGAATCATGGCGGAGACAGCGCCGCGATGATCGCCCGCGCCTTGTCCAGGGTTTCCTGGTACTCCGCCGCGGGGCTCGAGTCGGCCACGATGCCCCCGCCCGCGGGGAACCACGCTTTTTCTCCCGACAACACGCAGGTGCGGATCGCAATGCTGGTATCCATCGAGCCGGTAAGGCTCCAATATCCGATCGCGCCGGTGTAAGGCCCCCGCGATGTGGGCTCCAGCTCGGCGATGATCTCCATCGCGCGAATCTTGGGAGCGCCGGTGATGGACCCGCCCGGAAAGGTGGCCCGCAACAGGTCCGCCCAGGTGCGCCCGGCCGTCAGCCGTCCGACGACGGTGGAAACCAGGTGATGCACCGTCGGATGGCTCTCCACGGCGAGCAGCGAGGGAACCTCGACGGTGCCCGGATCGCAAACCCGCGACAGGTCGTTCCGCAGCAGGTCCACGATCATCACATTCTCCGCGCGATCCTTTTCGCTCCCTTCCAGCTCGGCCCGGAGCCGGAGGTCTGCGACCGGGTCGGTGCTGCGGGGCCGAGTCCCCTTGATCGGGCGGGTCTCGACCAGCCGGGTGATGGGATCGAAGTGCAGGAAGCGCTCGGGGGATGCGCTCGCAATCGCGAAATCATCGAAGATGAGCAAGGCGGCGAAGGGAGCCGGGCTCTGTTCCCGAAGCCGGCGATAGAACGTGAACGGATCCGGGGGCCGCGGCCCTTCGAACCGCTGCGAGAGATTTACCTGGAAGACATCGCCGGCCAGGATGTATTCCACCACCCGGGCAACCGCCGCCTCGTATGCCGGCCTGCTGAAGGTGGATCGCAGCCAGTCGGGCCCGTCCGGCACCGGGAAAGTGGGCGGGCCTGGCCGGGTAGCCGCTCTCGCGATGAGATCCTTCGGATTGACGGAGTCCTGGAGTGCGGCCTGGACGAACCGCATCCGTTCCGCGGCCCTCCGGTCCCGGGCCGCACCGACATCCGGCATGCCGGTGGAGATGATCCACGCCTTCCGCTCGGCATGATCCCATGCGACGACCCAGTCATAAATGCCGATGCAGGCATCAGGAGTCTCCGGTCCGCCATCCCGGGTGCGGGGAACTCGTTCGAAGCTGTTTCCCAGCTCATAGCCGAGGAATCCTGCCGCGCCGCCCTGAAAGGGAGGGAGACCGGGAACCGCGTCGTGAGCATATGGAGACAACAGGTCGTAGACAGCTTGCAGCGGGTCGCTTTCGATCTCCAGTAGCTCTGAACGCAACGGCAGCGACCGGGTGGTACGCCGGTTGCGGCTTCGGACGACATAGCTCGGATCGGCGGCAAGGTAGGAGTAGCGGCTGGCGGAGGATGCGGGAGCCGCGCTCTCGAGCAGTATCAGGTGGGGTAAACCTGAGAATCTGCTGGCGGCTTCGGCGGGATCCGGCGCGGCCGCCAGCTTGTGAACCAGGGGAAGGGAGCTCACGCTCCGCGGGCTGTCGGTTTCGGAGATCCTTTGAGGGCACTGCCTTTGTCCGGTTGCCAGAGCACGATCTGCTCAATGAGTCTGGCCGTGGCAAAGTCCTTGTCGGTGATTCCGTTCGCGCTGTGGGTCCAGAGTTTGACGGTGACCCGGGGCCAGGAAACTTCGAGGTCGGGATGGTGGCCCGCGGTCTCACAGACGTACGCGATGGCGTTCACCACCAGCAGCGTACTCTTCCACCCATCGGTCGTATAGGCGCGGGAGATGGTCTTGCCGTCGTAGGTCCAGCCGGGCAGCTCTTTCAGCCTCCCCGTAATCTCCGCTTTGTCGCAGGTCCGCTCGGCAGTTGCCATGTCAATCTCTGAGGCTGGCTCGGTAGAAGGCTGATTGGCCGACGCTTTCCTCCACCTCCACTTCGAGAGCCTCGAGGTTGGAGAACCGGGTGAGATGAGTCTGGATCTGCCCGGCCAGGTAAGCGGCGATCATTTCCGCGGTCGTGTTGCTGATTGGGAGCAGGCAGACGTCAGCCCTGGGGAACTGAAACCGGCGCTTGCCGAAGTAATCCACCACCACGCTCTCCCCTTCGTCTTTCATGCCCAGCTTGTCGTTCCCGGTGGGCAGCAGGACCCGGTGATCCATTGGCTTGATCAGGTCCCTGACAGCCGTCTTGAGGATGGCGAAATCCACCACGAACGCGCACTCCGGATCGACGTCTCCCTCCACCGATACCGCCACCCGGTAATTGTGCCCGTGCAGCGACTCGCATTGATGGCCGGAGAAGGTGATGAAATGGGCCGAGGAGAAGGTGAGGTAGTCCTTGGCCACCGTGACTTTGAAGTGCGCTGCCATGCCGGAATATATCCGGCCTGTCCCGCCAGGGGGACGCGCCGGCCACGGGGATTGTGAAAAGTTGTTGCGTGGCTTGCAGATAGCGCGTGGCACGAGCGCTGCAAGACGTACCGCCAGCCGCGGTCTCGCTATCGCAATGGAGGACACATGAAAGTCTTGGGATTAGCCGCCGCGCTCGCGGCAGCCTCGCTGGTTCCAGTTTCTGCTTCAGCCCAGCATGTCAGCGTCAGCGCCGTCATCGTGATTGGGAACCGGGGACCCGCATATGGTCCGGTCTACCGGGATAGCCGATCAAGCTACCACGACTACCGGCCCGTGCGGCGGGTGTACGTCGAGCAGCGATATCCCAGGGCGATCCGGGTTCGGCGGATCCACCAGCACTACGATCATCGCTCGAATTGCAGGGAGGTCCAGGCGTACTACGATCACGGCCGGAATGCCTATTACGATGACTACCATCCCGGTTTGCAATCAGTGGCGCTCTACGAGCGAGGGCATGAGTACTACCGGTACGATGACTGATTGAACAGCGCTTCGGTGCCACCAGAACGGAGTCGGTCGGTTTCCCACGCGGCCAGAAGTACCCGGCCGGCTCAATAGACTCGGGCTCCCCGCCTGGGTTGGCAGCCCCGCGAAAGCGGGGCTGTTTTTGTCAGAGGACTGAGGACTGAGGACTGAGGACGGCGCCCGAGGACCAGACATTCTTTGTCTAGTCCTTAGCACTTAGTCCTCAGTCCCATTTATGAGTGGGTACCGTCTCCTCTCCAAACTTCCTGGACAGTCCTTTCAGATAGCTGTCTAGCGTGGTGTGATGTCCCATCAGCCTGGAAATCACTCGAAACATCGGATTGGAGACCCAGCCGTCCTCGGTCACGGTGATCCGGGTCCCGGAATTCACCGGCTCGAGGCTGTAGCGCCAGACCCCTCCGAACGGAGCATGCTTGGCCACAATCCGGGTGACGAGGAGGTTGGGTGGTCGCTCTTCGTCTATGACAAGGGGCAGGTTGAACCCGTTCTTCATGGTCTGGCCCCAGGTTTCCTTCCCTTCCACGTCGGGCATCCGGCTCGCGCTCTTGAGTTCGGGCCAGAATGACGGTGTATCGCCCAGCGCGCGCACGGTGGCCCAGACCGAATCAATCGGCTGCTTGAGCTCCACCTGGCTGGTGGCAATGTGATTCCGAGGCAGCAGCAATCCGATCACCACCATCAGGAGGCCGATGCCTACGATCACTCCTGCGACGAGAATGACCCATTTCATGGTTGCTCTCTGGGCTGAAGATCGCGGTTTTTCAATCCGTACAGTGTCCCGGAAGACATCTCGCGCTGGGCTGCCTCGGCCAGGAGGGAAAGACCCTCGAGAGCGCGGGTACGGTCCAATTCATTGAGGTGGGATAGCATGGCGCGAACCCGCTCCGGTTCCAGGACCGACTGCGCTTCACGAAGTCGGAGGCCGCGAGCGGTCAGGGTTATCCCCACCCGCCGGCCGTCAACCGTGTCCCTGATTCGCCGCACGTAGCCCATGCCCTCCAACCGGTCCACCGAGAGCGACATGGTTGAAGGTGTCACTCCCATGTGAGCGGCGAGGCCGGAGAGGGTTGTGGCCTCCGTCTCATCCAGGTGGTCGAGGATACTGGCCTGTTTCACGCTGACCAGCTTCCGGGTTTCCGGATCCGGAACGTGCCTGGTGTGACAGGCGAAAAAGATCCGGGGGTACAACTCCAGCAGCAGGCGAACGTCTTCTCCGAGCATGGAGGAAAGTACGAAATATAATTTGTTTTGTCAAATCAAAGTATCTTCCGCTTTGTCGTCGAGCTATTTGTCGCGAAGGCGCGAAAAAGGCGAAAGTGTGAAAAGCTTCTACTTTTCTCTTCGCGATTTCGCTCCATTCGCCTTTTCGCGATGGCAAACCCGAATTCCAAGAGAGCTGAGCGGTACTATGGGATTTATCTACAAGGCGCCAGATGCCACTGACATCGGCCACGTCCATCTCAAGGTGGCCGACCTCGAGCGCGCGCTCCTCTTCTATACCGAGGCACTCGGGTTCAATCTCGTGGCGCGCATCGGAGACCAGGCCGCTTTCGTCTCCGCCGGCGGCTATCACCATCACATCGGTCTCAATACCTGGGAGAGCCAGGGTGGAAAGCCGGCTCCGGAAGGAACCACCGGCCTGTATCACTTCGCGATCCGCTATCCAACCCGGCGTGACCTTGCTGACGTTCTGCAGCAGCTCAGCCAGGCCGCGGTTCGCCTGGACGGCGCGTCCGATCACGGCGTCAGCGAGGCGTTATACCTCCATGACCCTGATGGCAATGGACTCGAGCTCTACTGGGACCGTCCCCGCGATCAGTGGCCGCGCAATCCGGACGGAAGCGTCGAGATGTACACCCGTCCGCTGGACCTGAGGGCGCTGCTCGCGCTCGCCAAGCCCCAGCTGGTGTGATTCCCGCCCGCGACCACCAGCTCCCGCCTGACCCGGAGGCGTACCGCCGGGCCAGTCATCCCAATGGACGGATCGTGGTCATTGCCCCGACTCGCGCGGCATGCGAGACCATCGAGCTGGCGATGGGCCTCCACCTGGAAACAGTGCTGGAGCGGGAACACGGCGCCGAGCTTCGCGGATGGGCCTCGGATGGGAAGGGGTTCGGAATCGTTGCCGGCACCGGAACCGGCAAAACCCTGGCGATCCGGCCGATCGCCGAGTCGATCCTGAACGTTCCGCTCCGGGTCGGCGTGGTGAACCGCGAGCGGGAGGCTACGCCGGAGACGCCGAGTTGGAACGTCGTCATCGTGACCACGGGGATCGCGCGGCGTTGGTTCCAGGATGACCTGATCACCGCGCGCGACACCATCGTCGCCGACGAGATTCACCAGACTTCCGCCGAGTTGGAGCTGTGCCTCGCGCTGGGCAAGCGCGCCGGCTGCCGCTTCATCTGGCTCAGCGCCACGGTCGACCCGACCTTTTACGCCCGCTACCTGAACAGCCAGGAAGTGCTGGAGACGTCGGCATTCGATCCCGCCCTTCGAGCGCGGGTCCGGGTGCTGCCTCAGAAGCCCGCCGAGTTTCTCGACGACAAGTACATTCGCCACGTTATCAAGGATCTGCGCGGAGTCGCGGTCTTCGTTCCGACCCGCGCGGAGGTGGAGCAGCTGGCGAAAGGGCTGGGGGAGCGCTGGCCCCGGCTGAACGCCGCATTCTATCATGGCGGCGAGCCGATCCGGGTCATCCGGCCCTTTCTCGAAGGCGAGGTAGAGCATCCGTTTCTGCTGGCGATGACCGCGGCGGGGCAGTCGGCGCTGAACGTGAGAGGCCTCGACACCGTGGTGATCTACGACGCCCGATACGGCAACGTAGTGGATCGCGGCCGCAACGTGCTCCACCGCCTCCACCTCGGCGCGAACGAGATCCTCCAGATGGCCGGCCGGGTCCACGGCCGGGTGCCTCACGGCGAAGTCATCATTCTCACCGACCGCCGGCTGGTGTTCGAGCAGCTGAAACCCACGCCGCCTGAGTTCCAACTGGCCGGTGATGCCGAGCGGGTGGCGATGACCTGCGCGGCCATCGGCGTGGACGCCCGCGACCTCGATCTCCCGGTCCCGCTCGACCGGACGGCCTATCGCCGCGCGGTTGACCTGTTGAGCTCGAGGGGGCTGATCGAACAGGGCAGGCTGACCGACTATGGCCACAAGGTGGAAGCGCTCCCGGTGGAACGCCCCTGGGGAGAGCTGCTGATCCACGGCGACACCGAGCTGATTCCGGTGCTGGCGGTGTCTTCCAGCATTGATTCGCTGCACCGGATGACCCGGGAGGAGCGCGAGCTGCATGGTGTCGTGGTGAGTGGGAGCGATCACCTCACCGCGTACAACCTCTACGCGGAAGCGGTGAACCAGCACGGCACCATGGGCGCGGTCTATGGCCTCCCGCGGCACGTGTTCGAGGAAGGGCTGGCGGAGTGGGCGGAAAAGCGTGGCGTGCTGGTCAAGGCGATCGAGGATACCGCCCTGGGAGTGGCGTCGGTCTATCGCTCGCTCGACCTGGAGCTGCCCGCCCGGCTCCCGCATGCCACTCGCGATCTGCATCGCCAATTCCGGGAGCTGGTTGCCCGGATCATGCCGTTCGACCTGGTGATCGACGAGCACACCGCCGATGGCCACGAAGCCAGGGTCTCCCGAAGCTCGGTTGCCGGCAGCTGGGGCGCTGTGGCCGGATCGCTTCGCTACTTTGCCGATCGGATGGGCGTGCCGAGGGCGGCGATCGAGGGAACCACTCTCCCGCTCGAGCTGGTTCGTGAACATGCCCAATGGGGCGCACCCCGCATAGCCCTGTCGACCCGCCGAAAGGGACAGCACCTCGAAATCCACCGCCGGCTGCACTATTTCGGTTTCGATCTTGAAAACGAGGTCGAGCCGCTTGAGGGGGAAATCCCGGAGCCGCTCCGGGCGCCGGCGAGGGAAGCGTTGGTGGATGCGCTGCTGGGTGGAAACACCATGCATCCCGACCAGGGGCGGATCCGGCGAGCCCTTGAGGAGCTGGGCGAATTGTGGCGCCGCTCAGGAGGCACCCTGCTCCAGGTCGCTCCGGAGGCGCTGCGCACGCTGCTCATGGAGCAGCTCACCGGTGTGGTGAGCCTGGAAATGTTTCTGGAAACCCGGGTCGCGCTGGATGCCAGGACGCTGGTGCATGAACACGTGCGCGAGGCGCTCCTGGGGATGCCCTCGATGGTCCACATTCATGGGGATGCCGTCCCCCTGGACTATCGAATCGAAGACGGGGTCCCGATCGTGCGGCTTCGGCTGCGGGAGGGCCAGGCCCAACAGCTCCAGCAACGGGATGTTCCGGACCTGGATCGCGAGGTCCGGTTTACTGTCGTGCGAGGAGGGGACGAGGCCATTCGTGCGGGCACCCTCGCCGAATTGAAGACCATGCTGCGGGGTCTTGCCGGCAAGGGCAGGAAAGAGCGGCCCCGCCAGCGGCACCAGGGCAGGCATCGTCGGGGTCGGTCGTAGGGTTCGATCCCGCCAGACTTCTCATCGGGCCGCCGTTTTCAACTCAGAGACTCCGGGGGCAGCAAGGTAAGGGCATAGGCAGTTTCGCTCTCGTACGGGGGCAGGATTTCGGACGGTCGGTGTAGTCGGGGGTCCAGCAGGGCTACCCTTTTCAACACGTAGACACGTGGGACACGTAGGAAAACAATTCTGATTGTTGGGATTCTTGCCGGTGTCCAACGGTCTTTGTTAATTCTTGGATAAAAGCTGACGAATCATTCATTTGCTGTTCTACGTGACCTACGTGTTCTACGTGACTACGTGTTGAAAACGGCGCCTCTCAAAAGTTGCTTGCGGGACCTGCCTGATGCTGCACATCCAGGATCGACCCCCTACATCGGCAGCAGGCTCAGCCAGAACTGGTAGTACACCTCGCGCACCGCGTCCGGGTTGTGATCGTGCAGTAACGCGGTTTGAAATCCTGCCAGCACCGACTCCAGAGTCTCGGCGGTCTTCGGATTTTCGATCGCGAGGGAGCGGGCGAACGCCGCCTGGAGCTTGTCGACCTCTTCCCCCGTTGGTCTCAGAGATTGATGGATCTGCTCATCCGGTAGCGCCGAGAGGGCCATCCAGGCGGCGAAGGCACCGCTCTTCACTTCGGCGTGCATGGTGGACCAGAGGAGGTCGAGTGCCGCGGCGCCTTCATCGCGGAGCGACACCAGGCGCCGGGTGATGCGTTCTTCCCGCAGCATTGCCGCGGTCTGGGCAAGCAGGTTGGCTTTGGATTGAAAGTGATAGATCACCAATCCCTTGGCGCAGGGCGCCAGCTTCGATACCTCCTCGATTGTCCACCCCCCCATCCCCTGACGGACCAGCAGATCTCTCGAGGCCCGCACGATCGCGGACTTCAAGAGCCCCATCCCAGGCCGACCGGGCGTCGAATCCTGACTCCTGTTCCGACCGTCAGAGTACTCATCCTTGGCGTCATGTTTTTTCGGGGTGAAACGTCCCACATAGTATGCGAGCCCATCGGCTTACTGAACCCAAGCTGTTACCGAGTCTGCGATCGAGAAGGTAAGTGCTTGTTGTGCAAGAATCTACCATTTATTACCTTCTCCTCCGCTCGCAGCGACGTCGCGGGTTGAAACCTAAAACTCTGACCAGCGTAAGACTTCCTATGCCGGAATCATCTGCTTCTCACTCAGCTACGCCGCTGCCTTCGGTCTTTTCCCCTCTCGCCAAAGCCCTGCTCGACGGCTTCAGCGAAGGCGTCATCGTTTTTGATGGGGAAGGCCGAGTTCTCTACGCGAATTCTCAGGCGCGGGAAGCCTTGAGAGACACTATCGACCTTTCGGTCCCATCCCAGGATCTCCTGCCTCGCCTCGCCACCATGGGTGGCCGGCTCAAGCCGCTCCGGGTCGGCAACCTGGAGCTGGGTGAGGCGATGTTCATCCCGGGAATTGAAGGTCCCACGACTCTGGCTGACCGGGAAAAGGAAGCCATCGTTCGCACCCTCGACGCGCACAGCTGGAAACTGGCCGAGACCGCCAAGTCCCTGGGCATCAGCCGGACGACCCTCTGGCGCCGGCTCAAGGCCTACGGCCTGCACCGAGACGGACGGAGTCGATGGGCCCACTCGGCATAGTACTCCTGCTTCGCGTTGCTGTCCCTTCTGCTGATACCCTAGAAACTTATCGGAATCCAGAGACCCTGGCGCTGGTCGAGCAGCCGATCGCACGCCCTGGGCCCCATTCCCAATGTGAGCGTCGAGGAGCAGGAGCCTGAGGTTCGATCTGGTGTTCCTGGCGCCGCGATAAGCTACTTTTCCGTTCCATGCCCCACCCATTTGTCGTCGAGGAGTACGTCCGCTGGTCCGACGTTGATGCGGCGGGGATCATTTTCTACGGATCCTACGTGCGGCTCTTCGAATTGGCGGAGATGGAGCTGTTTCGCGCGGCGGGACTTCCGTTCGGCACCGTGTTCGAGACCTACGATATCTACCTCCCGCGGGTGCAGGTCCATACCGAGTTCCACCATCCAGTCCGCCTGGACGACCATCTCAAGGTCGCGGCGTACGTGAGCCGGATCGGCACCAAGTCCATCACCATCAGCTTCGACGTGATCCATATCGGCACCGGAAAACTGGGAGCCGATGGGCATCTGGTCCTCGTGTGCACCAGCCGGAAGGGGTTGAAATCCCGCCCGCTTCCTGAAATGATGGTGCACCAGCTGGCCCCGTTTACGCTGAGCGTGGAGGAGGCGAGGGCTCAGCTGGGGATCGCGCCATGAGACGGGCCGCCTGGATCCTTCCGGTGCTTTTCCTGGCCGGATGCGGAAAGAAGAGCGGCGGAGCCGGCCGGCTGGACATGGGCTGGACCGGCGCGGATACCGGTCGGCTGGCGATGCCCGCGACAGCCCATTGGTGCCCGGCCGACACCGTCCTGGTGCTCCAGGGTATCGAGGCCGATAGCGGTGCCGCGATAGCGATCTTTCCGGCCGACTCAGTCACCCCTGGCGTGTACCCGGTCGGCGCGCCGGGCCAGGGCCTGGCGCGCCCGCGGGCCGGGGTAGCTCTGCGGCGATTCGGAGTGAACCTCGTCCTCGGCTACTACAGTCTGTCCGGGGCGGTGACGGTGGATTCCGGGTCACCGTTGCATGGGTCCTTCGAGGCGACACTCAAGGGCGTCAATACCGGAGAACAGGTGAACGTCACCGGCGGCTTCAGGGGCCTGGTCGCCGCTCCGGGCGGTCCGACCTGCCAATCCCCAATCACCGACACGACCACCGACACCGTGGTACGTTAAGAGCATGGATCAGACGTATTTCCGCAAAGGATTCGGGCTGAAGGATGCCATCGAGGGCACCCTGACCCGGGACTACCACAGCAGCGTGGTCCAGCTGCTGAAGGCGCGCGACTACCGGCTGGAGGTGGGATCGCTGACTTTTCGGCTGGCCCGGGAGTTCGGGTTCTGCTACGGGGTGGATCGCGCCGTGGACTATGCCTACGAGTGCCGGGCCAAGTTCCCCGACCGCCGGCTCTTCCTGGTCGGGGAGATCATCCATAATCCCCACGTCAACCGCAAGCTGGAAGGAATGGGAATCGCGTTCCTTCATCACGCCGCCGACGGGCAGTTTGACTTCTCGTCGTTGACCGCGAACGACGTGGTGATCATGCCGGCGTTCGGCGTCACGATCAGCGATTTCGAGCGGCTGCGCGCCATCGGGTGCGTCATGGTGGATACCACCTGCGGATCGGTACTCAATGTCTGGAAGCGGGTGGAGAGCTATGCCCGGGACAGCTACACCGCGATCATTCACGGCAAGCACTATCACGAGGAAACCAAGGCGACATCGAGCCAGGTGATGAAGTATCCGGGCGGGCGCTACCTCGTGGTGTTCAACATGGACGAAGCGCGCATGGTATGCGATTACATCGAAGGCAAGGGCCCGGCGGAGCCGCTCGCGGCTCATTTCGCCAAGTCGATCTCGCCCGGGTTCGATTTCACCAGGGACCTGGTGCGGGTGGGCATCGCCAACCAGACCACCATGCTCTCGGGCGAGTCGCTGGCCATCGCGGCGGAGTTCCGCAAGAGCATGGAGCGGCGCTATGGCGTGGAGCAGCTGGCGGAACACT
The DNA here is from genome assembly GCA_040008015.1 of Gemmatimonadota bacterium. GTDB lineage: Bacteria > Gemmatimonadota > Gemmatimonadetes > Gemmatimonadales > GWC2-71-9 > DASYPP01. The sequence goes on along the minus strand of JBDTTZ010000507.1, from coordinate 12,463 downwards.
TCCGCACCTTCGACACCATCTGCTCGGCGACCCAGGAGCGGCAGGATGCCGTGGTCGAGCTGCTCAAGGATGCGCCGGAAGTGATGGTCGTCGTGGGCGGCTACAACTCCAGCAATACCTGTCACCTGGCCGCGCTGGCCGAATCACGCGGGGTCCGCACCTATCACATCGAGGATTCCGCCGGCATCGAGCCGGAGACCGGCCAGATCCGGTTTCAACCGGTGGGAAAGAAGGAGGAGACCGGTGCTTCCAACTGGCTCGATGGGGTTCGGGTGGTCGGCATCACCGCCGGTGCTTCGACACCGAACAACAAGATCGGAGAAACCCTGCTCCGGATCTGTGAGACGGCCGGGGTGCAGGGCGAGCTGGAGCGGATCCTCGCCGAATAGGCAAATTCTTCCGAGAAAGCATCTTTTTCAATACGCAGACACGTAGAACACATAGGTCACGTAGAACAACACCCATATTTTTGGACTGATCGAATGTCTGCCTACGGCACGAGAACAAAGGCACCCTGTCCTTTGATCAAAATGTTTTTTCCTATGTGCTCTACGTGCCCCTCCGTGACTACGTGTTGAAGAAGCTGAAACCAGAGGCAGCCGGCCTGCCGCGCCAGGACTAGACCCACTCGAAGATGTCATTCCGCCAGGTCACTGTCTCCGGATTTCCCGCCATAGCCCTGCGATCACCCGAGCTCGAAGTGGTCGTGGTTCCCGGCCTGGGCGCCAAGCTTAGCAACCTGCGCCGTCACCGCGGCAGGGAATGGCTGTGGCGCAACGAGCAGATGCCCTTCGCGGTTCCCGATTCCTCCGCATCCTATGTAGAGACCGCCGACAGCGGTGGATGGGATGAATGTTTTCCCACCGTCGGTCCCTGTGACCTGCCGGGCCCCGCCGCCTTTCGGCTGCCGGACCATGGAGAGCTGTGGAGCGCGAGATGGGAGTGCGCGGTTCTCGAAGGCCGGAGCGGAACCGTGCTGACCGCTCTCACGAATGGGATCGTGTTTCCCTGTGAGTTCTTTCGGGAACTGACGCTGGACGCCCGGGAACCGGTGATCCGCTTTCGCTATCGCCTGCGGCATCTCGGCGATCAACCGTTTCCCTGGATCTGGTCTGCGCACCCCCTCTTCAACGTCCAACCCGGCACCACCCTCGATATCCCCGGCCTGCGACAGGTGAAGGTGGATGCGGCATTCGGCCGGAGCGAATCACACAAGGCCACTGTCCCCTGGCCGCTCGACGGCGGAGACCTTTTCCGGTTTCCCGCTCCCGGCGGCTGGGCGATGAAGCTCTTCGGCGACGGGGCGGAACCGGGCCGCGCGATCCTCACCGATCCCCGGGCCGGCGAGCGCCTGGAACTGGTGGTTCCCCCGGGGCAGGTGCCCCAGTGGGGGATCTGGATCAACTGTGGAGGATGGGCACCGCCGGGGAAGGCACCGTACTACAACCTGGGGCTGGAGCCCTGCATCGGCGCGCCGGACCGGCTGGACCAGGCCATCGAGGAATGGCGCGCGGCCCAGACGCTCAGCCCGGGCGAAGTCAGGGAGTGGAGCTTCGAGGTGTGGCTGCCATGAGGGGCGCACAGCTGTGCGCCCCTACGATGCCAACTGGCGAACTATTTCCATGATGGTATTGGGCGCGCTTCCTTCGGCCCGATTGTTGACCAGGATGTAAGCCGGGATCCGGAGGTTCCGCGCCTGGTCGATCACCCGCAGCACGTCGTGCCGCAATTCCTGGTTGGGCTCCCGGATCCGATCATAGGGCGCGAAAGCGTCCACCGCTTCTTCGTAGGTTCTTCCCGGCCGAAGCAGCACGCGGGAGAGTGCAAACCCCGCGGTGAATACACCGGCAATCTCCAGCTGTTCGCCGATGGCCGGCATCCGGGTCCACGAATTGAGCACGTGGGCGACGCCGTGTTCCCGCAGCACCGCAAAGTAGGGCGGCTCCAGCAGCTCCGGATTGCGCAGCTCGACCGCGTACTGTCCTTCCCGCGGCAACGCGGCGAAGAAGCGGTCCAGGAGATCGGCAAACTCCAGCGTCTTCAGCCCGGCGTAGCGCGGAATGGCCTGGAACTCGAAAACGAAGGGTCCGGCATGATCCCGGAAGTGCTCCTGGTACGGGTCATACATTTCCCTGAGGAAGAGCTCAGGGTTCAGAAAATCGGGATTCCGTTCCCCTGATTGTCCCTCGCCTCGCGGGCCGCCGAAGGTGTGGACCGTGACCTGGTCCCAGACCTTGCTGACACAGCGAAAGCCCGGCGGCAGGGCATGGGCATACGCCTTTAGTGTCTCGGGCGCGGGGGGCCGATAGAAGCTCGAGTCGATGCCGACGGTGCGGAAAAGCGGAAAGCGGGCGTACTCCTCCAACATTCGGGCGGCGGAAGCATTCCTGGGGTAGGTCCTGTGGTACACCAGCCCGGACCAGCCGGGATAGGTCCAGGTGGAAGTGCCGAAGTAAATCGATTGAGGAACCGCTGCGGCAAGCCGGCGCAACTCCTCCGGGTCCGGGCCGCCGAGCTCCAGGCTCAGCGATTCGCCGTCAGCGATCACGGCACCAGCCGATACACGGTCCCGGATGACACGACCAGGTACAACTCGCCAGCGGCGTCCTGGCCAAAGCTGCTGACGTTCCCCTTGCCGGAGAGATCGGGCCAGGCCCGCTTGTCCGTGGCCTCTCCGTTCTGGTAACGAAAGCTCCGCACCCAGCCCTCACAATAATCCGAATAGAAATACGTTCCCTGTAAGGCTGGTATCGCGGACCCGCGGTAGACAAACCCGCCGGTGACCGAGCAGCCATCGCCATGGCCGTAATCCAGCACCGGCAGCACCAGGCCGGTACGATTGCAGGTGCCACCCGGATAACACGACGTGCCCTCCATGGTATTCCAGCCGTAGTTCTCCCCGCCGCTGCTCGGTGCCGGCGTCACGTCAATCTCCTCCCGGTTGTTCTGGCCGACATCGCCGATGTACAGGTACCCGTTGGAGCGGTCGAAACTGAAACGCCAAGGGTTCCGCAATCCGTAGTTCCAGAGCTCCTGGCGAAGCGTGGTGCTGCCGGCATACGGATTGGACGGCGGGATCGAATACGGACTCGCGTTGATGTCGAGGCGGAGCAGCGATCCCAGCAGATCGGTTCGATCCTGCCCGTGGCCCTGGGGGTCGCCGCCCGATCCGCCATCGCCCAGCGCGATATAGAGGTAGCCATCGGGGCCAAAAACCACGGCGCCACCATTGTGGTTGCTGTAGGGCTGGTCAATGTGGATGACTGGGGCTGCGCTGGCGATATCAGCCAGGTCGGGATTGCCGGAGACCTTGTATCTCGCCACCTGGGTGTCGCCGGATTGGTCGGTATAGTCCACAAAGAAGAAACCGTTGCTGGCGTACTGGGGATGAAAGGCGAGGCCCAGCAGCCCCTGTTCACTGCCGTTCGACACCAGCGAAGAGATGTCCAGAAAGGGAGCGGCGAGCAGGGACCCGTTCTTCACGATGCGGATGGTGCCGCCCTTTTCCGCGATGAAGAGCCGGGAATCACCGGGTGGGGCGGTCACGTCGAGCGGGAAACTGAGACCGTTCGCCGCTACCTCGAGGTGAACCGGGATATTACCGTCCGGCGTGGACGAATCGCCGCGGCAGCTCATGCCGAGCAGCAGGGAGGCGGTCATGACCTGGAGCAATGGGAGACTACGCATGGGCACCGTTGGGAAGTGTAGACACTTTGGATGCCGCGCCTGGCGGCCTGGTTGGAAGAAACAGCCAGGCGCCGAGCCAGGGAAGGGCGGCCATCGCGCTTGCCCCGGGCGCGCGAGGTGGTTTTACTCCTCCCCCTCCCGATAAAAGGTGACCATGCCTGCCCGAATCCGCCGGTTGATTCTCCTGCTGCTCTGCACCTGGACCACCGTGTCCCAGGCCCAAGGGTCGATCGACGAGCGATACCGCGCGACCGCCGACCGCCTGATCGACGCGGCCCTGGCTGACAGCGCCGCATACCAGCGCCTGGGCGACCTGGTGGACACCTTCGGCCACCGGCTCTCCGGATCGGCCAGCCTGGAACGCGCCATCGACTGGGTGCTGTCCCAGATGAACCACGACGGCCTTGCGGCCCGCACCGAGCCGGTGATGGTGCCCCACTGGGTGCGGGGCGCTGAATCCGCCGAGTTGGTTGAGCCCCGCCCCTTCAAGCTGGCGATGCTGGGACTGGGTGGCAGCGTGGGGACTCCCTCGGGAGGCATTACCGCCGAGGTTCTCGTCGTCAGCAGCTTCGAGGAGCTGGAGCGCCGTGCCGCGGAAGCCAAGGGGAAGATCGTGCTGTTCGACGTGCCATTCACCAACTATGGAGAAACGGTTCGCTACCGTGTCAGCGGCGCCAATGCCGCCGCCCGCGCGGGTGCCGTGGCGAGCCTCATTCGCACGGTGGCCTCGTACTCGATTCACTCGCCGCACACCGGCGTCATGATCTACGATTCCACCGTCACCCGCATTCCCCACGCCGCCATCGCGGTGGAAGACGCGATGATGCTGCACCGGATGCGGGACCGGGGTCAGCGGGTCGTCGTTCATCTTACCATGGGCGCGCGGACTCTCCCGGATGCGCCCTCGCGCAACGTGATGGCGGAAATTCGCGGAAGCGAGCGGCCCGACGAAGTCGTGGTCCTGGGCGGTCACATTGACTCGTGGGACGTGGGGCAGGGCGCCATGGACGACGCGGGTGGCCTGGTGGCCGCGTGGGAGGCCGTCCGCCTGATGCAGAAGCTCGGGCTGCATCCCCGGCGCACCATCCGGGTGGTGGGCTGGGTCAACGAGGAGAATGGCGGACGGGGTGGAGCGGCGTACCAGGCCGGGCACACCGCCGAGCGTCACATTCTCGCCATAGAGAGCGATGGAGGAGTGTTCCGCCCGCTCGGCTTTGGATTCACCGGGAGCGATTCAGCCGCGGCCGTGGTACGGCAGATCGCTGGCCTGTTGCACCGGATCGGGGCGGATTCAATCGAGAGGGGAGGCGGGGGATCCGACATCGAGCCGCTCATGGAGAGCGGCGTGCCGGGCATGGGGCTCAATACCGATGGAGGACGCTATTTCTGGTTCCATCACAGCGATGGGGATACACTGGACAAGCTGGATCCCCATGAAGTGGCGCTGTGCGTGGCGACGATGGCGGTGATGGCTTACGTGGCAGCAGATCTGCCCGATCCGCTGCCACGGTAGGGGCGGGTTTCAGACTTGGGCGGGTCTCAGACCCGCCCCTATCAGACCCGCCCCTATCCGTTATCCATTTTTCGGCGGGATCATCTTCATCTGCCCGCTCTTGCCTTCACTGTCGGTACAGGTGCCCGCATAGCTGCCGCCCTCTGCCGGGTCCAGGCTGCAATCGACGTCCACCCCGGGACTCCAGGTGAGCTGCAACTTGCCCTGGTCGAAACGGATATTGCTGAAGGCGAAGGCCGAGGGCCCCTCGGGGATCTCCACCGTCATGCTGATGTGCAGGGTATCGCCGGTGACGCTCACGTCATAGGTCACTGGAGCCTCGTTGCCTTGTGGATCGGTCACCGATCCGGTCCAGGTGCCGGGAGCCAGGGTCTGGGCCCGTGCGGCTGGGGTCAATGGGAAGAGGATGGCCAGGACAAGTCCCAGCAGCCTGATAAGGGATTTCATTTCATTTTCCAAGTGGGGGAGGAGACAGAAACCTAATCGATGACCTCCTCGATGTCAGCGCCGAGTCTGGCGCCGGGGCCGCCATCCGACCCGCGCGAGATTGATCCTGCCCCGGAGATCGAACCCTGCGTCTTCTTCTTCCAACAACATGCGCTGCAGCCGATCGGGTCCGGTCGAGCGTCGAACGCTGATCTCGCCCCGGGCATTCACCACCCGGTGCCAGGGAACGGATGAATCGTCTGGCAGCTCATGCAGGGCGTAGCCCACCTGGCGCGCATGGCCGGCCAATCCGGCCAGCTGTGCCACCTGTCCGTACGTTGCGACCCGGCCGCGCGGGATCCGGCGGACGACGACGTAGATGCGGGCGTAAGTGGCCGACGGCACCGGTTACGCGATCACGGGTCTGTTGTTGGTGGAAAGCTCCAACTCCAGGACAACGACAAACCGAACTGCATGACTGAGAATGCCGCGCTCACGTCAAGCGAGCTGCCATCCTTCCTGAGATCCGAGTTCATCGCACGATTGTATGATATGTTGGGAGTGAGCACGAACTGGCTTCCCAGGGGAAGGTCGATGCCCGATTCGAGTCGCCAAGCGGCAGCTGATTGGGTCAGGCCTTCGCGATCGCTCAAGGGACCGTCGCGTCTGACGCCGGTGCGGTGACGGCCGAACCCGGCACCGGCGCCCACGAATAGCTGCCGGCCGATGAGCGGAGAGTAGCGGAGGGTAAGGGCCGCGAAGCCGGCGCGATCATTGACCCCGTTCGTTTCCTTGAACCAGCCCGTCACCTCGGCCCCGAGAAACAGGCGCCGCGAAAGACCGACCCCGAGACCCAACGTTCCCGTGGGGCCACTCCCAAGGTTACCGTCCTCGCACTCCGCGCAGGAAATCTTTGCCGATCCAAACCCCATGCCCCCGGTGATCCAGATGCCCTGATGTCGCCCTGCTACCTGGGCTGTGGCTGAAGAAACCAGCACCAGGGCCAGGCCGGCGCTGAGCATCGCGCGACTGAGGAGAGCTGTCATTGGTCGGCCACCAGGGTGGGGTCGGTGCGTGTTGTGAGCGATCCGTCGCCGACCGCGCCGTTGTTGTTCTTGCCCCAGCAGTAGACGGTCCGATCGGCGAGGCTGCCGCAGGTATGACTCCCACCGCCGATGATCGTGGCGAACTGAAGAGTTCCATGGACCTTCGCTGGAATTGAGAGCCCCGATGTCGGCGCCCCGCCGTACCCCAGCTGCCCGCTGGTATTGTTACCCCAGCAATACGCATCGCTGGTGGTGGCAATGGCACAGGTGTGGGTCCCCCCGGCCGCAATGGACCGGAAACTCAGCGCGGTCGATACCTGCTGCGGCGTGCTGGAGCTTCCATACATGAAGTTCCCCAACTGGCCCGAGGTACCGTTTCCCCAGCACCAGGCCTGACCGGTTGAAGTAAGACCGCAGGCATGTCCGCCCCCCACGCTCAAGCTATCGAAGAGGATCCCGCCGCCGATCTGGATGGCCGCGTCCCCGGGCGAATCCCAGCACCAGGTTTCGTGCGTGGCTGTGAGGCCACAGCCCCGGTATCCCACTTGCAGCACAGAATACGTCTGCCCGCCCTGGACGGGTTTCGGCGCTTCGCCGCCTCCGTCCCAGCACATGGCCTCGCCGCTGGCGTTCAACATGCATGCAAAGGCGCCGACACTCAGGCTGTTCAGACTCTCCGAGCCCTGGACACGCATTGGAGTTGGATCGGTTTCGCCCCAGCAGTACACCGCCCCTGAGGTGATGGTACCGCAGGTCAGATCGCCTCCGGCGGTGATGGACTCGAGCTTGAGCGGCCGCAGCAGTATCAGCTCGGGAGCGGGCGCCGAAGTCCCCGTCTTGCTGCCAAGCTGATCAAGAAGATTGTCCCCCCAGCAGTAGCCAAATCCGTTCGCGGCCATGCCGCAGGTGTGGGTATTTCCCGCGCTCACCGAGACGAGATCAAGACCACTTCCTTCGGGCAATCCGTTCCCGTCGCGGCACCCGGCGCTTCCTCCGATCAGCAACGACAGGAGCAACCAGCGATGCCACCGGGGGTCTTGTGCTCGTCCGATCCGGGTGTACACTCTCACGATAACTTCCCACCCAATAGAGAGAGATTGACGATGCTATTGCGCCGAGCGCGGCTATGGGTGCTACTCTGCTCCGGGATTTTGCTGACCGGGTGTTCGACCTGGGTACGGCAGGAGCCGACGCCTGAAGTCACCTTGCGGGAGCGAACGCCGCAATTGATTCGCATCACACTTACTTCGGGACGAATCGTCGAGCTAGCTAACCCCAGGGCTTCCCGGGATTCTCTCTCCGGCGTCCTGCCTCATTCGTCCAGTGCGGGGGCCCCGCTACGAACCTTTCAGATTCCACTTGACTCGGTGCGAAGCATGGCGGTCAGGGAAAGAAGCTTTGCCCGGACCGTGTCGTTGGCCGTCCTGGCGCCTTCACTGGTCGCCGGTAGTCTCTTTTTGATGGGATTCTGACCCAGCCTGCAACAAAAACTCCGATTGCGCAAGACCCCGACACAGGGAACCCCGCATGATGCTCCAACTGGTCCGGAAATGGGCGGCCGTAGTCCTCGTTCTGCAACTGGTCGGCCCTACGCGGGCAGTCATCGGCCAGGTGGGGCGAGGATCTGTTGTCATTACTCATGTGCGGGTATTTACCGGCACTGAGGTTGTTCCTTCGGCCACGGTCGTGATCCGGGACGGCATCATTGCCGCTTTCGGGCGGCGGGCTACGGCGCCCTACGATGCGATAGAAATCGACGGCCATGGGCTGACCTTGCTTCCGGGGCTGATCGATAGCCGGGTCCGGCTCACGCCGGGTGCCCTGGAAACGGCTGCACAATTCGGCGTTACCACCGAAATCGACTTCGGGGCATCGCCGGATCTGGTCGCGCGCCTGCGCCAGCAAAGCCGGGAACCGCACGGCACCCCGGTCGCCGATTTTATCTCCGGCGGCATTCCACTGTCGCTTGCGTCGAGTTACCCGGGGTATCAATTGTCGATCACCGCTTCGGACCAGGTCGAGGCAGCCGTCGATTCTTCGATCACGAGCGGCGCGGCGTTCACCATCGTGGTCGTGGAGAACGCTCTCGACCGGGACGAAGGACTCAATGGCGCACTCAGTATCCTCAAGCCGCTGGTGTCCGTTACCCACCGGCGTCATCGCATGATCGTGGCTGACACCCGCAGTCTGCACGGTGCCCGTGAGGCCTTCAGCGTGGGGGTCGACGGTCTGGGCCAGATGTTCATTACTCAGCCGACCGATCCCGGTTTTGGTGGCCACGTAGGGCAGCGCCAGGCGTTCGTCATCTCGAGCCTGTCCGAGTTGCAGACCCTTGCCGGTCGTGTCGGCGGGGATTCCCTCCTGAGCGATTCGGCGCTGGGCCCTTACATCGCCACGGAAGTACGGCAGCAGATATTGCTGCGTCCTGCTGAAACCAATCCATCCCTGCCCTATGAGGGCGCCTCGGCTGCCCTTCGACTGATTCCAGGTAGGGGGGGCAGTATCCTGGCTGGCTCCGGCGCAGGCATGCCGGGAGTTGCCCATGGTGTGGGATTGCACCGTGAGCTGCAGCTCCTCGTCGCTGCGGGTCTTACGCCGGTTCAGGCGCTCACCGCCGCGACCTCGGCACCTGCCAGGGTCTTCTGCCTGAAGGACAAAGGGAGGATCAGGCTCGGAGCGCCAGCCGACCTGGTGCTGGTACGGGGAGATCCGACGAGCGACATTCTGGCCACCCGCGAAATCGTACGAGTATGGAGAGCGGGCGTTCAGGTGAACCGAAACCCGCCGACTGGAGACCGATAGGACTGGTTGGCGCAGGAGGTGAGTCTGACGATTTCTGGTGTGTCGTGGAGCACAGAGCGTCGGGAATCGTTGGTCCTAGGTTCCAATCGAGGAACCTAGCAACCCTCTGATCCCGGAGAGCCAATGCCTGAGCCTGAATTCGACAGCCCCGTCGCCAGCGTGCATCGGGGTGAGGGCATAAAGGTCGAGAAGCGGATCACGGTGAATCGCCCGACCATGGAGTTGTGGAAGTACTGGCGCAATTTCGAAAACCTGCCGCGCATCATGAAGCACCTGGAGTCGGTGTCCGTGCTGAGCAAGACCGGTTCGTACTGGGTGTCCAAGGGCCTGGTGGGAACCCACTTCCAGTGGGACGCCGAGATTCACAACGAAATTCCCGGCGAGCTGATTGCGTGGCGTTCGGTAACAGGGGATGTCAATCATGCCGGATCGGTTCGCTTCCGCGAAGTCAGCTCGGAGAAGACCGAGGTCATCGTTGAGCTGCGCTACGAGCCACCGGCTGGAAAGCTGGGTGCGGCGGTCGCCAAGCTGTTCGGCGAGGAGCCGGGGCAGCAGATCGAGTCGGACCTGCAGCGGTTCAAGGAAGTGATGGAAGCGGCCGCTCCAGCTATTGAATCAGAATTGCGGCCCCACCCTCGGTAACCACCACGATCGACAGACCGTCGGGACTCATGGCCAGCCGGCGAACTCCCCCCAGCGAGGACAGCGTCTTGATCACTGCGCTGGTGCCGGTGTCAATGATCTTGACCTCCCCATCCAGGTAGCAGCTGATGTAGACCTGCTGCCCGTCCTTGGTGACCAACAGGCCATAGGCCTGGCAGACGTTGGCGGAGATCCTGGTCGACCCTCCCGTCGTCAGATTGATCACATAGACCCCGCCGCTCTCATCCGCCGCGTAAAGCGTATTGCCGTCCGGTGACACCCCGATGCCCTGGATGGTTCCCGAAAGGGAGAAGGAGCGCAGCGTGTCCAGCGTCGCGGTATCGAGCTCGTAGACCTTCGCCTCGTTGATGGCGGAGACGTACAGTTTGGACTGGTTGGGATGCAGCGCCAGGTGGATGACGGTCCCGATCTGAAGTGAGTCCACCACGGAATGCGAGACGACGTCGATGGCATACACCATGCCGTCGGTCCCCACATAAACTCTTTGTCCGTTTGCGGACACCGCGAGGTCGAAGGGAGTGGGGGCGATGGGCCCCGCCGAATTCGTGATGCTGTTATTGGCCACGTGGATGAACTGCAGGCCGCTCGCGGCATAGGCCACGTAGGCTTCATCACCCGCAGGGTTGAACGCCACCGCTGCCAGTTGTCCCAATCCATTCAGGACATTGCTGAACGAGAAGCTGCTCAGGGACCCGCGCTCCACCGTGCCATTCAGGGTGGCCACGTACACCACGCCCGACGGGGAAATCGCCGCGCCGTAGGCGGTGCTTGCCACTGGAACGTTGGCGGCAATGTTGCCGAAGGGATGGCTGGCCACCACCACGTTCACCGTCGCGTCAGCGGAAAGGGTGCCGCTGGTGACGTGAATGGTGGTCGAGCCGGTCTGCGCCACCGAAGTGACCAGCCCGGTGTTGTCCACCGTTACCAGCCCGGTATTGTTGGATGTGAAAGTGAAAGTCGCTCCCGCGATTGGTGCACCCACCGCGTCAAGGACCCGGGCATTGAGCCGGCCGGTCCCGCCAACCGCGATCGGCAGGGGGTCGGGCACCAGCGACAGGGTGGTCGGAACCTGGGCGATCACCACACTGACCGACGCATTGAGCGCTCCGCTCTGGGCTCCGATCAGGACGCTGCCTGACGGGCCCACCGAGGTCACGTTCCCGGTGGGACTCACCACGGCCAGGGCCGGATCGGCGCTGACGTAGGTGATCGGCGCGCCGGCGATAATGTCACCGTTGCGGTCAACGACATGAGCGGTAAGCTGAACCGAGCTGAGCTGAGCTATGACCGGGGCGTTCGGGGTCAGGGTGATTGTGTTGGCCACGGAGATGACCACGACCGGGACATTGCGGGTGATCCCACCCGCCTTGAGCTTGATCGAGGTGACTCCTGCGGGCCCCACCGGTTTGACGTATCCGATGGGTGACACCGTGGCGATGGTAGGGTTGTTGGAGGTAAAGACCACGGAAATGCCGCTGATCAGGTGCCCGTTGTCGTCCAGGACGTTGGGAACCAGCTGGATCGAGTCGCCCTGCTGGTCCAGCGTGACGCTGTCGGGGGTGACGACAATCGAATGAGGTTTCGCGCCGGATGGGCCGGATGATTCGGAACTGCATGCGAAGCTGAGGCATGCACAGATCGCAAGGCCTATGAGGCGTTTCACGATGACTCCCTGGATTCTTATGGTGGGGATAGCAGAGCCTACTCCCAAAAACCACATTGCGCTAGGGCAGGGTCGCCGCGGAACGGCGGCCGAGAAACCGCTCCAGCCGGTCCAGGTGCGTCATGGTCACCGTGATGCCGCCAAACTCTTCCTCCACGGTTCCCCGGAACACAAACGGGCCCTGGTCAAATAGAACGTGCCCCCGGTCGCGATAGATATCCGGGAACAGCACCGTCTCGATCAACCCCGCGCCGTCATCAAACGTGGCGAACTGCATCGGCTCCTCTTTCGCGGTGTGCACCGGCTTGGCGGTGGTCAGCATCCCGGCCATCAGGACGCTCTTCCCGACGTGATGGACGGTCTCGGTGCTCTTCACCAGCCGGAGGCGGCCCAGGTCCTCGGCGTGGAGATTCATGGGATGCACATCGGTCAGGAAGCCCAGCGATTCGTATTGCTCGCGGCGCCGCCGGGCTTCGGTGTACTCCCGCAGCGGGGGAAGCGGGCAAGCGGGGAAGCGGGGAAGCAAGTGCTCTCCGACTTCCTGCCTGCTCGCAACCTGGTCCACTTCCCAAAGCATCATCGGACGGGTCTTTCCCGCAGCAATGCTATCGAAGGCGCCTACCTTGATGAGTGTTCTCAAGTCGTCATGGGAAAGATCAGTTC
>JBDTTZ010000506.1:0-7205 GCA_040008015.1 Gemmatimonadota bacterium | reverse complement strand
GAGTGATCGGCGAGTTTCCCTATTCGCGGCTCACCCACGTCCAGTCCAGCACCATTTTCGGCGGCATGGAGAACTCGACCGCGATCTTTTATGACGAGAACGCCTATCGTCGCCACCGGTTGAGCGAAAGCACGGTGGCGCACGAGACCGCTCACCAGTGGTTCGGTGACGCCGTTACCGAGCGGGATTGGCCCCACCTCTGGCTCTCGGAAGGCTTCGCGACCTATTTTGCCGCCCTGTGGGACGGCCACGCCGGTGGCGACTCCGCCTTCGAGGCAACCATGAAACTGGCTGCCAGCAGTGTGTTCAATTCGAACACCAGCAATGGGCCGGTGGTGGATTCAGCCGCTAGTCTCCTCGACCTGCTCAACACCAACAACTACCAGAAGGGCTCCTGGGTGCTGCACTCGCTGCGGGGCCTGATTGGCGACTCGACGTTCTTCGCCGGGATCCGCAAGTACTATCGTGACTTCCGAGACAGCACGGTGCTCTCGGAGGATTTTCAGCGCGAAATGGAGGAGGCCTCGGGCTCCGACCTGGGCTGGTACTTCACCCAGGCGCTGCACCAGCCCGGCTTTCCCAAGCTGGAGATCGCGACCCATTACGACAGCGCCGGCAAGGCGCTCCAGCTCACCATTCGTCAGACCCAGGCGGAGGGTTGGGGGGTGTACCGGCTGCCGGGCTTCGAGATCCTGATCGACGACCTGTTGGTTCGGGTGGATATCGACGACAAGGAATCACATTTCTCGTTCGACCAGTTCTCCGCACCGCCCAGGTCAATCGTGCCGGATCCCAACGGGTGGTGGCTCAGCCACAACAGCGTAACAAGTGACAGGTGACAAGTGACAAGTGACTGGACTCGACTAGCCGATTCGCGGCTTGGTGGCCTTGTTACTTGTCACTTGTCACTTGTCACTTTGTTGTTGGTGGGTTGCAAGGCGTCGCTGAGCCCGCTGGCGAACCGGCTCGAGGTGGGAAGCGATTCCTACGTGATCTTTGAAGCCGCCGGTGAGGACGGGCAGGGCGACCTGTACGCCGCGCCGGCGGGTGGTGGTCCGGTGTACCCGGTCACCTTCAGCCGCGCTCACGAGACCGCCCCGGCGCTCTCGCCCGACGGCACCATGCTCGCCTACATCCGGGCTCCCCGCGAGACGGACTCCGCCGGGTTTCGGGTCTGGATCATGAACCTGCTGAATGGCTCGGAACGGGAGTTGCCGGAATCGCCGGCGGGAGCGCCTCGGCGAGTGGCCTGGAGTAAGGATGGCCAGCGGGTGTTTGTCCGTACTTCGGGTGGAGACCTGGTGGCGTCGGCTCCTCCGGCTTCCACCAGCCTGCAACCGGCGAGCGGAGCGCTCCAGCTCACTGCGGATTCTGCGTTCCGGGTACTCCTGGGTGACCCGCCTTTCGCCATCGTGACCCGGTGCAGGAATGATGCGGGGCTATGCGTTCCTGCCCATTCAGGCTCCGAGCAGGTGCTCGCTCCTGGAGGGAGGGATCCGTTCCAATGGGGTGGCGATTCGGTGGGCTATTTTGTCGGAGACGACATCGAAATCAGGCCGCTCGCTGGCGGAGCGACCCGGCGGCTCAACTGGGCCAGTGCGCCGGATCGGCCGAAGAGGGCGACCCAGTTCCCCGGAGTGCCCCGATCCACCGAGCCCCCGGGGCTGAGGCAACCGGCCCCTCAGTGATGGGCGAAGACCTGCGTCTTACCATCCCCGAACGCCACCACGTCGTACTCCTGCGCCCGACCACCCTCCATTCCCGGTGACCCGGTAACCATTCCGGGAACCGCCAGCCCCGCCACCTTGGGGCGATCTCGCAGCAGCCGTTCGATGTCCGGTGCCGATACGTGACCTTCGATGAGATACCCGTCCACCACGGCAGTGTGGCAGGACCACAGGTTCTCGGGAATTCCGTGCTGCCGTTTGACCGGGTTCACGTCGTTCATGTCGTGCACGGTCACCTTGAATCCGTGCGCCTTCATGTACGTCACCCACTGGCCGCAGCAGCCGCAGGACGGACTCTTCCAGACGGTAATCTCCGTGGGCGGGGTGGAGTGGTGGGTGGCGAAGGCTGTGGTCATGACCGCCAGCGCGATCACCGAGAGCCAGCTTTTCCAGCTGCGAAAGATTTTCATGAATTGACCGTGGTATGAAGAATTAATGGGCCTTCTCTTCCCTGATCTGGCGCCAGCCCTGGGGCCCCAGCGTCAGGGTGGCGTTGAAGATCCGGCCGCGGTCCTGCGGCCGCCCCTTCTTGGTGACGGTCTGGGAGTAGCGCACCCGGGCATGGGTCATCGACTCCTGCCTGGTGACACTCTCCACGACGTAGCTGACCTTCACGCTGTCGACATCCCGGTCTTCAAAGATACCGCGCCAGGTGCGTTCATCGCCCGAGCTCAGGTTGGGGAGCAACCGCTTCACTTCACCCAGCTGGCGGGCTTCGACGGCCCGGCTCAACTCCTGATAATAGCTCACAATGGCCTGCGAATCGGAAACCACGGCGGGGGGGCGGGTTTCAGTGGTTGCCACCGAGGTCCTCGACGCGGGCGGTTGAGTTCCCGGTGCCCGTGCGGCTGTCGGAGTACTCGCCGAGCCGCTTCCACCGCGAACACCTCGCTCCGCCTTCTCCCAGAGTCCCGCCGCGCTGGTCAGCAGGACGGCCGCTTCCGCTTTGCGTCCCAGCCCGGCGAGCGAGTCGGCAAGCTGGCGCACCGAGTCTCCAGGCACCAGCTGCGCCGCCGGGGCACCGGCCGTGACCGCGCGCTGACGGGAATAGTCGGCCGCGCCTCTGGACGCCACCAGGAGGCTGTCCACCGGATCGGCCGGAGCCGCAACGGAGGTCACCTCCACCGGCTCGGCCAGCGGTAAAGTGCGGTTCCGGTTCCTGATCCCGATCCAGATGGTTGCGACCGCGGCCAACACCATGAGGCTGATGAGTGGAATTACGTGTCGCCGCAGCTGGCTGGAGACCTGGAACAGCGAAGTCCGCGCAAAACCGCTTTCCGGCTGCACCGCCGCGGCGTTCAGTGCGCTCCGCAGCTCTCCAGCAGTCTGCCACCGCCGCTCCCTTTCCTTCCGGAGACAGCGCATCACCGTTTCGGCCAGCCGGGTCGGAACCGTGGGCCGCGCCTCACGGACATCGGCCGCCGGCGTTAGCACATGCTGCCGGATGAGCTCCGCCCCGCTGGTGCCGCCGAACGGCGGCTTTCCGGTGAGCATGTAGTAGCCGACGATGCCGAGCGAATAGATGTCGGACCGCTGGTCCACCCGGTCACCACTGGCCTGTTCCGGGCTCATGTACAGCGGCGTCCCGATCAGCACGCCGGTCCCGGTGAGTGCGGCGTCGGTATTTTCGAGCATCTTAGCGATGCCGAAATCCATCAGCAGCACCCGGCGCTCCGGGCCTTCCAGCATGATGTTGTCGGGCTTGATATCGCGGTGGATGAGGCCCACGCTATGCGCCGCGGCCAGGGCGCCGGCGGCGTCCACCAGGATGCGGCAGGTCTCGGACAGGGGCAGGGGGCCATCGCGTTCCAGCAGGGTCTGGAGCGTCTCGCCCTGGATCAGCGGCATCACAATGTAGGCGAGGCCGTCCTTCTCGCCGGTCGAGTAGATCGGGACGATGTTGGGATGCCGGAGCTGGGCGGCAGTCATCGCCTCCCGCTCGAAGCGGTCCAGAAACGCGCTCGCCCGGGCCAGCTCGATCCGCAATACCTTCACGGCCAGGTCCCGCTTGAGCCGCTTGTCGAAAGCGGTGAAGACCAGCCCGAACCCGCCCTGGCCCAGCAGCTTCCTCACCTCGAAGCCGTCACCGAGCGCCAGCTGGAGCCGCAGCCGGCTCTCCGCCTCCTCGCCTGGCCTCGCCGACATGCCGACGCGCGGCTCGGCGGGGGCCGCCCCGGTTGGGGTAGCGGCGCCACAGTTCGCGCAAAAGAGCGCCTCATTGGGGATAGGCGTCTGGCAGCTGGGGCAGTCTCTGGGGGGTACAGTCACACCCATTTTATACCCGGCTAAAGGCCTGGAGGCAAGTGGAAGGCTGGACTACTGCAAACTTCGTCCCCAGCGGCACTTGGGGGACCCAGCCGGGGTGCCCGGTTTCACTCAGAACAGCTTCACCAGCCATTGTCCCAGTAAAAGCCCCAGGACCGCGACCGCCGCCGTACCGGCCAGGAGCCCTCCGACCAGGATTGCGATGAACATGCGGTCCTGGCTCCGTTGAACTCGCGGGGTCTCCAGGTGGCGCTCCAGAATTGCGACGTTCTTCGCGTTCGCCTTCCACCCCGCGTCGAAGAGGTCACCCAGGATTGGAATCGAGCCGACCACGACTTCCACCAGCACATTCCACGACATCCGGAACAGTGTGGCCCGACTGGCGCCGAGCAGGTCGGCTTGATACAAAATCCAGGCAGAAAACGCCGCTCCTATCAGGTCCCCTACTCCTGGTATGAGGCCCAGGATCGGGTCCAACCCGACCCGCAACCGGGTTCCGGGAATTGGAATGCTGTTGTCGAGCAGCCAGGCGAATCGCTTGATTCGCTCCAGGGCTGCGGACGGGGTTGCGGGGCGCACTGCTGTGCGCCCCTACAGGCTGATCTGCAACCCGGACGTAAAGATCCGGTCGGTTTTCTTGAACCCGGGCTCCGGGAGCTTGTCATAGCGTATGGTGTACGAAAGCTTGACTGCCAGCCGCTTCGACAACGGCGCCACCAGGGCGGTCTCGGTGTTGATCCGGAGGTCCTCGCTCACCTCGAGGTTGGGCAACACCTCAACCGACTGCTGGATGTAGGCGGTTTCGGTGAAGCCATGGCGATACATCCCGGCCGCCCGTGCCGCGGTGAAGTTGTCGCTGACTTCCAGGGTCGATCGCTGCTGCGTGAAGCTCACGCCACCCTCGAACTCCAGCTCGTCGCGCTCCCCCCGGATCGGCTTGTAGGCCAGCCCAAGGTTCTCCTCGAACCGCCGGGCGATGCCGGCAAAGCGGTTGCGATCGAAGGCAAGGGCGCCAAATGCGGCCAGTGCCGCCGACAGGCTGTAATCAGCGCGCAGGTCGCCCTGGAGGCTGCTGGTGGTGGTATTCCCGTCGGTCTCGCCATACACGATCGCGAAGCCCTGCTTGAGGGTGATCGGCGCGAGGTTCCACTCGATCTTCTCGCCGGCGTTGAGGTTGGTGACCTCGGTGTTGCCGGCCGTATTCACGAATCCGAGGTCGGCCGTGAGCTTGACCGGCTTCGGCGGGGAGTCCTGCGCCCGCAGTTGAGGAGTCACCAAGGCCAGCCCGACAATCAGCAGGACAGGAAAACGCATGAGGTCTCCTTGAGGAATTGAATTCATGGCCCGGGCTTGCGCATTTCCTGATCGCCATGGTGTTCTTTTCCGGGTCGTGAAAGAAGCACATCCATAGCTCGTAGTCCGGCGCCTTGTGGACCACGTGAGGTTGGTCCTGGAACGATACTCCGCGTCCCGACAGCGTGCGGTACGCCAGGTCTATGTCGTCCACCTGGAAATACAGTATGGATGCCGGGTGGTCGAACTCCGGCGCCAATCCCGGAGCCTCAAAAAGAAACGGGATCCCGAGCCTGTCCCGGTAGAACTCGACCGCCCGCGGGATGTCCTGGACCCGGACCGCGACCGGTACGATGGACGACAGCCCAAGAGTCTTGTCGGGCAGAGAGTTAGCGTCAGTCAACAAAGTTTCCATTCTTCCGGTCAAAACTAAGGGAACCGATCGCCCCGGTCGAGCGTATCAATGGTGCGGGTAGTAATCTTCCATAAGCCACAATTCGGGAGTTGCCATGCTGCTCAAGATTGCCGCGCTGGTGGGTACGGTCGCCGTGGGAGGTCCACTGGCGTTTCACCTGGTCCATGAGACCCCCGCCCGCCAATCCGCGATTCCTCCGGTTACCGCCCAGGCTACATTCGCCGGCGGATGTTTCTGGTCCATCGAAAAGTTGTTCGACAACCTGGACGGGGTCGTGTCGGCAACCTCCGGGTTTACCGGCGGCACGGTAAAGAATCCCAGTTACGAAGAGGTCAGCTCCGGAGCCACCGGGCACCACGAGGCGGTCCTCGTCGTCTATGACCCGGCCAGGATCAGCTACGATCAGCTGCTCGATGCCTTCTGGCACGACATCGATCCCACCACCCCGAACGGCCAGTTCTGCGACTTCGGCCCCCAGTACCGGACGGCGGTGTTCTATCACGACGAGACCCAGCACCGGCTGGCCGCGGCCTCGAAGTCGAAGATCGATCAGTCGAAGAAACTGAGCCGGCCGGTGGTGACCGAGATTCTCCCGGCCCAGATGTTCTACCCCGCCGAAGACTACCACCAGGACTTCGCGCGGCGGCATGCTGACCACTACAGCGCCTATCGGATCGGGTGCGGGCGGGACCGCAAGCTGCACGAGGTCTGGGGCGCGGACGCTTATCAAAGCAAGTGAGGATCATCATGAACCGATACCACAGAGCCATCGGACTGCTGCCATTCCTGCTCGCCGCCGGATTGACTCCGGCGGCGGCTCAGACCCAGGCCGGCTGGCAGCCCGCCACGTTCAGCAAGCCGGCCGCCGCCATCCTGAAGCAGCGGTTGACTCCCCTCCAGTTCGCGGTGACGCAGGAGGATCACACCGAGACGCCGTTCCGCAACGAGTTCTGGGACAATCACGCGGCGGGGATCTACGTGGACGTGGTTTCGGGGGAGCCGCTGTTCAGCTCGCTGGACAAGTACGAATCGGGCACCGGGTGGCCCAGCTTCACCAGGCCGCTAGAGCCGCGGAATATCCAGACCCGGATCGACCGGAGCCTTCTCTCGGTGCGGACCGAGGTCCGGTCCACCCACGCGGATTCACACCTGGGTCACCTCTTCAACGACGGGCCGGCCCCGGCCGGCCTGCGCTACTGCATGAACTCGGCGGCGATGCGCTTCATTCCGGTGGATAGCCTGGAAGCGGCCGGGTACGGCCAGTACGCACCCCTGTTCAAGAAAGCTGCTGCGTCGAGTCATAGGTAACGTATTGAGGATTGCAGATTGAGGATTGAGGATTGAACACCCGAACCCTAACATCTCGTGCAGTTCAATCCTCAATCCTCAATCTGCAATCTTCAATCTGCATGGGTCGCCGCGACGGATCACTCCGTCGTCCAAGACCTCGCCGAAAGCCCCTCCCCGCCAGTCGGGATACATCGCCGCCCGCAGTCCGGTGTGCG
>JBDTTZ010000505.1:0-2572 GCA_040008015.1 Gemmatimonadota bacterium | reverse complement strand
GAGCAGAGCCACCCGCGCACCTGGGTCCTGTACACTTTCCCCATCCGGCTCGCGGTGGTTCAGCCGGCGATCTGGGAACGTCTTCAGCAGCATTACACGGTCGCTGCCCGCTTCCCGGGCACCGTGGGCGGAGGCGCCATTGTCGTGATGAAATCAAAATGAGCACTCTGATCGAAGAGATCGTCGAAGATGCCTCCGGCGCGCTGGAACGCGCGGTGACCGTGGTGATTCCAGCGTACAACGAGGCGGCCCATGTCGCGGAGCAGGTGCGCGCCGTCGACCGGGTCATGCGCACCAGCGGCTGGACCTACGAGATCCTCGTGGTGGACGACGGCAGCGCGGATGACACGGCGGAACAGGCCGCTGGAGCGGGGGTCCGGGTGCTGCGGCGCCGGCGGAATCGGGGATACGGCGCGGCGCTGAAGCTCGGAGTCGGCGCGGCCCAGTATCCCTGGATCCTGATCACCGATGCCGATGGCACCTACCCCACCGAAGCCATCCCCCAGCTGCTGGCCCGGGGCGAGGTGAACTCGATGGTCGTGGGCGCCCGCACTGGAGAAACGGTGAAGATCCCGCTGGTGCGGCGCCCGGCCAAGGCGTTCCTGCGCTGGCTGGCCAGCTATCTCGCCGGCCAGCATCTGCCCGACATCAACTCCGGATTGCGGCTCATGCGGAAGGACCTGGTGCGCCGGTATGAGCACCTGCTGCCGGACGGGTTTTCCTTCACCACGACCATCACCCTGGCCGCGGCGTGTAACGCCCACCCGGTCGAGTACATCCCCATCAACTACCTGGCGCGGCTGGGGCAGTCCAAGATCCGGCCCCGGCACGCGTACGATTTTACCCTGCTCATCCTGCGGACCATCGTGTTCTTCAATCCGCTCAAGGTGTTCATGCCGCTCGCGCTGGCCATGACCGTCGGCGGGCTCGCCAAGTTCGCCTACGATCTCACCATCGACAATCTCTCCGAGAGCGCGGTGCTGCTCTTCCTCGGCGCCCTGATCACCTTCTCGCTGGGGCTGCTCGCCGATCAGAACGCCCGCATGGCGATCCGCCGGTGAAGGTCTGGATCAAGGTAGCGATCAGCACCACCCTCCTGGCCCTCATTTTCATTCTGCTCCCGTGGGCCAGGGTATGGGAGTCGCTGCGCCAGCTCCCGCCCCAGGTCTGGGTCATGGTCTGGGTGGGTTTCGGCGTGGGCCACGCGCTGGGGGTGCTCAAGTGGCGGCTCTTCGTGAACGCCGGGCGGGCCTCGCTCGGTGTCATCG
Source organism: Gemmatimonadota bacterium (assembly GCA_040008015.1). Lineage (GTDB taxonomy): Bacteria > Gemmatimonadota > Gemmatimonadetes > Gemmatimonadales > GWC2-71-9 > DASYPP01. The sequence goes on along the minus strand of JBDTTZ010000505.1, from coordinate 1,304 downwards.
ATGCTGCCCAGTGCTATGCCGCCGGATTGTTCGCCAACCTCTGTCTCCCCTCGATCGTCGGCGGCGACCTGCTCCGCATGGCCATGGCCGGGAAGATCAGCAAGCGGCCGGAAGCGGTGCTGTGGGGCGGCGTGCTCGACCGGGTCACCGATGTCACCGGGCTCGCCATCCTGGTCGCCATCGGCGGCCTGCTCGCCCGACACTCGCTGCCGGGATGGGGGGCCCAGCTGTTGACGGTGGGGATCGTTCTTTCCCTGTTCCTCGCCGCGATCGTACTGCCCTTCGTCCTGCGCCGTCCTATCGCCTGGTGGCCCCGCAAGCTCCGCCGCAAGGTGGGCCGCAGCCTGGTGGCGATTCGCCGCCTGGGCAAGAAGCCCCGTACCGCGCTGGCCGGCCTCGCGCTCTCGATCATCATCCAGTCCACTTTCGTCCTGCTGAATGCCTGGCTGGGGCATCACATCGGCGTGCGGGTGCCGCTCTCCGTGTGGTTCCTGGTCTGGCCGCTCGCGAAGGTCGCGAGCCTGATGCCGATCAGCCTGGGCGGTCTCGCGGTGCGGGAGGCGAGCCTCGCGGCGCTGCTGCTGCCGTTCGGGGTGCCGGTGTCGCGGGGAGTGGTCGGCTCGCTGCTGTGGCAGACGGTGCTGATCGCGGGGGGGCTGCTGGGCGGCCTGGTCTGGCTGGTGCTCCACCGCACCCGGAACATCTCGTTCCGGGCCGCCGGCGGGCACGTCACCGTGTCACGATCGGGGGGGAAGTGAGCGCACAGCCACGGGTGGTGATCCTCGGCGCGGGACCGGCCGGCCTGGGGGCGGCGTACCAGCTCCGGCGGCTGGACCGCGCGCGGGTTACCGTGCTCGAGCAGCAGACCGTGCCGGGCGGCAACTCCGGCAGCTTCGAGTTCGGCGGGGTCCGGGTCGACTTCGGCAGCCACCGGCTTCACCCCGCCTGCGACCCGGCGATCCTGGCGGACATCCGGGGGTTTCTCGGGGAGGACCTCCTCGACCGTCCCCGGCACGGCCGGATCGGGCTTCGGGGAAAGTGGGTGCACTTTCCCCTCAAGCCGGTGGACCTGCTGCTGCGGCTGGACAAGGGATTCGCGCTCGGCACCATGCGGGACATGCTGCGGAAGCCGTTCGCGGGAAAGTCGGACGGCGGGAGCTTTGCGAGCGAGCTGCGGGCCAGCCTGGGTCCGATGATCTGCGATTCCTTCTATTTCCCCTATGCGCTCAAGATCTGGGGCAAGCCGCCGGAGCAGCTGTCCGCCATCCAGGCGAAGCGGCGGGTATCGGCGGGCTCATTCCTCA
>JBDTTZ010000504.1:0-3095 GCA_040008015.1 Gemmatimonadota bacterium | reverse complement strand
TACCGGAACCAGACCGGCGTGCAGCGTGGCAGCGTGATGGACATGCCGCTTTACCCGGGAGACCCGCTCACTCCCGGGGTCGGCGCGGTAGCCGGGGCGCATCGCTTGGCCCGGGAAGCCGCGAAGACGATCACCAAGATTCCGGTGCTGCCCATCAGCTACGGTGACGCGCAGCCACTGCTGGCCGCGATCCGCGGGCGGCCGGCGCCCCGTCAGTGGCAAGGCGGCCTGCCGATCACCTATCACATCGGGCCCAGCGCGGCTCGGGTACATCTCCGGGTCCAATCGGACTGGAACATGGTGAAGCTGTATGACGTGATCGTCCGGATTCCTGGATCGGTCGCGCCCGACGAGTGGGTGATCCGGGGAAACCACCACGATGCCTGGGTGAACGGCGCCGAGGATCCGATCTCCGGCCAGGTCGCCCTGATGGAAGAGGCGAGGGCATTGGGCGATCTGTTGCGGCAAGGGTGGAAGCCGAGGCGGACGATCATTTACTCTGCCTGGGACGGCGAGGAAGAGGGCCTGCTCGGCTCGACCGAGTGGGTCGAGGCCCATGCCGACGAGCTCCGGACCAAGGCGGTCGCCTACTTCAACACCGACACGAACGGCCGGGGCTACCTCGGGATGGAAGGCTCCCACTCGCTGGAGCGGTTCATCAATGAGGTCGCCCAGGACATCACGGATCCGGAGACTGGGTTGACCGTGTGGAAGCGGGCCCAGCTGCGGCAGATCCAGGAGTCGAACCAGAAGGACAGGCAGGAGGCCCGGCAGAGGGCTGATCTCCGGATTGGTGCCCTGGGCTCCGGCTCGGATTTCACCCCGTTTCTCCAGCACATCGGGATCGCCTCGTTGAACCTGGGGTACGGCGGTGAGGACGGTGGCGGGATCTACCATTCCGTTTATGACGACTTTCACTGGTTTACCACGTTCAGCGACTCTTCGTTTGTCTACGGCCGCGCGCTGGCCCAGACGGTGGGAACCGGCGTCATCCGGCTGGCGGACGCACCGATGCTGCCCTTCGAGTTCCGGAACCAGGCCGAGACCTTCGGGGGCTACGTGGATGAGCTCAAGGCGCTGTTGAAGGAACGGCAGGAATCCGTGCGGGAGCGGAATCAGCAGATCGAGGAAGGGGTGCCGGCGGCCAGCGAGGACCCCCGCCAGCCCCGCGCTCGGCCGGACACTCTCGAGGTCCCCCCATTTCTCAACTTCGCGCCGCTGGAGAACGCGATCGAGCGACTCACCCGGAGCGCCGGGCACTTCGAGGATATGCACCAGAAGCTGGGAGACAGCCTGGGCACGGGCGTCGACTTCAGCAGGGTGAATGCACTGTTAATCCGCACCGAACGGACGCTCACCGATTCGGCCGGGCTGCCGAGCCGGCCCTGGTTCCAGCACCAGATCTACGCTCCCGGTTTCTACACCGGGTACGGCGTGAAGACGATGCCGGGTGTCAGGGAAGCAATCGAGCAGCGCCAGTGGGACGAGGCCCAGCGCCAGATCGCCCGGGTATCGGCGGTCTTTCTGGCTGAAGCGGAGCTCCTGGACCAGGCCGCCAAGCTCCTCAACCGGGACTGACAGGCCGCCGGTTTGACCGCCTGGCACCTTTGACCGTACAATAGTGGGCGGGTCGGAGACCCGCCCTCACCCGCTACCGGGACCCACCATGCCCAGCCGCCGCTCGTTCCTCGTCAGTGCCGCCGGCGCCGCCGTCGTCGCTCCGATGTTTCGCCCCACCGCGATCCGTCGCGTGATCGAAGCCAAACAGATCGCCGGCTACCGCCCGCCGAGCTCGCTGGCCGACGATGAAGCCTACTGGGGAGAGATCCAGCGGGCGTTTGATTCCGACCGCACCATGATCAACCTCAACAACGGCGGCTGCAGCCCCTGCCCCAGCCACGTGCTGGAAGCGATGATTCGCGACATTCGCTTCAGCAACGAGCTGCCGGTGGACCACATGTGGCGGGTACTGGAGCCGCGGGTGGAAAGCGTGCGGCGGGACCTCGCGCACGACTTCGGGTGCGACCCGGAGGAAATGGCGATCACCCGGAACGCGTCCGAGGCGCTGGAGATCATGATCCTCGGCCTCGACCTCCAGCGCGGCGACGAGGTCATCGCCACCAACCAGAACTATGGCCGGATGCTCACCACCTGGGACCAGCGGGCGCGCCGGGAAGGCATCGTCGTCAAACAGATCTCCTTCAAGGTGCCGCCGCCCTCGCAGGAGTACATCGTCGAGCAGTATCGGCAGGCGATCACCCCGCGAACCCGGGTGATCGAGGTTACCCACATCACCAACCTCACCGGCCAGATCATGCCGGTGAAAGAGATCGTGGCGATGGCGCGCGCCCGGAACATCGAGGTGTTCGTGGACGGCGCCCATGCCTACGCCCACTTCCCCTTCAGTAACCGGGAGATGGGATGCGACTATTATGGCACCAGCCTCCATAAATGGCTGCTGGCGCCGATCGGGACCGGGTTTCTCTACGTGGCGAAGGCGAAGCAGAAGGCGCTATGGCCGATGATGGCTGCGCCGGCCAGCATGAACGAGAACATCCGCAAGTACGAGGAGATCGGCACCCATCCCGCCGCCAACCACAACGCGATCTCGGCGGCCCTCGCGTTTCACCGGGCGATCGGCGCGGAGCGAAAGATCGCCCGGCTCCGCTTCCTCCGGGATCGCTGGGCGAAACGCGTGATGGCCGGGAGCGACCGGGTGCGGATTCTCACCCCGCTCGACAGCCCCTATGCCGGCGCGATCGGGCTGGTTCATATCGACGGGATTGACCCAGGCAAGATGGGCGCCTGGCTCTACGACCATCACAAGATCGTGTGCACCCCGATCACGCATGCCGAGTTCGACGGGCTGCGCATCACACCGAACGTCTACACGACGCTGGACGAGATCGATATTTTCGCTGAAAAGTTGCTGGAGGGTATCAAGCAAGGGATCGCGTGATCATCATAGGGGCGGGTCTGAGACCCGCCCCTGTGATCCAATCATCCGCCGATCGTAGCTTGGTAGCCCGCGGCGGCGATCGTCCGGGTGATATCATCGGGCCCCACCCGGTCCTCGCCGTAATCGACGTCCGCAT
>JBDTTZ010000503.1:0-2745 GCA_040008015.1 Gemmatimonadota bacterium | reverse complement strand
AAGGTCTTGGTCTCCAGCACCTTGAGCAGCTTGGGCTGGAGCTCCAGCGCCAGGTCGCCGATTTCGTCCAGGAAAATCGTCCCGTGATCAGCGATCTCGAACAATCCCTGCTTCCGGTCCTTCGCATCGGTAAAGGCGCCCTTCTCGTGGCCGAAGAGCTCGGAGTCGAGGAAGGTGGCGCTCAAGCCGCCAGCGTTGACTTCGACGAACGGCGCCTTGGCGCGGGGGCTCAGGTTGTGAATCATCCGCGCGACCCAGCCCTTGCCGGTGCCGCTCTCGCCGATCAACAGAACCGTGGTCCGCTCGCTCTGGGCCAGGAGGCCAACCTGGCGGGCAAACTCCTGCATCGCGGGAGACCGGCCCAGGGAATCGAGCCCCTGCCCCGGGACCAGGTGCGATTGCAGCATTTCGTTGACCCGGCGCAGCCGGACCTTGTCTCCCGCGCGCGCGGCCGCCGCCGCCAGGTGGGCCATGTCCACCGGCTTGGTCAGGAAGTTTTCCGCCCCCAGCTGCATCGCGCGCACCGCCGTGGCGATGTCGCTCTCGCCGGTGAGCAGCAGGACCGCGGCCCCCCGCTCACGCAGCCGTTCCAGCACCTCGAGCCCGTCCATACCGGGCAGGTGGAGATCGAGTATGACGACCTCAGGGCGCAGCCGCTCGTAGGTGGCCAGCCCTGCCTCCCCCGAAAGCTCGCGAGCTACCTCGTAGCCGATATGCTCGAAGTAGTTCCCGATCGAACGGAGAATCTCGACGTCGTCGTCGATCAACAGAACAGAATCAGCCATGAACGCTCCGCAGAAGCGTGAGCCCTCTTCCTCATTGAAGATTGAAGATTGAAGATTGAACCGCCTGAAACCGGAGTCAGGACAAGCAGGTCAATCCTCAATCTTCAATCTTCAATCCTCCATGGTTAACCCCATACTATCCCGATCCGCGGCTCCCCGCCACCTGAGGGGCCAGGACCTCGATGGCCCCGGGAACGACGGTCGCGGTAAACGGGGTCATCCCGCCGGGTTCCCCATCGAGCTGCGCCGGCTGCGCCGGGGTCGCTTCCAGCCGGATCTCCCGGCCCCGGGCAAAGCCGACAAAGGCACCGCCGGTGCCGAGCCCGGAGGAGCGGAGCAGGTCCCACACCGCGCGGACGCCCTGGACAAAGCTGTCGGCCCGCATGACCACCACGTCGAGCAGTCCGTCCTCCGGGCTGATCCCCGGACCCAGCCGCACGTAGCGGGGAATCACTTCACCGCAGTTGGCGACCAGCACCATTGCCGCGTGGGCGTCGTACTCCTTGCCGTCCACCGTGATGAGATAGTCCGCGTTCCGAAGGTCGCCGATCAACCTGAGTGTCGTGGCGACGTAGGCGCCCATGCCCCACTTCCGCTTCTGGGCCGCCGGAGTCTCCGCCATCACCCGGGCATCGTAACCCGCGCCGCAGGCCACCGCGAAGTAGTGAACCCCATCCGGCCGCTCCATGCGGCCCAGGTCGATCCGCCGGGGACGCGAGGTGAGAAGGGTCGCCGCCGCCTTGGCCGGGTTGTTGGGGATTCTCAGGTTGCCCGCCAGCAGGTTGCCGGTTCCGCCCGGGATGAGTCCCAGCACCACGGGGGTTCCGACCAGCGCGGCCGCCGCCTGCATAGTCGTTCCGTCGCCCCCGAACACCACGACGGTATCCATGCCCTGGGTCACCGCCACGTCAGCCAGGCGGCGCGCGTCCCCGGGGCCACCGGTCGCGGCCAGCTCCGCCTGCCAGCCACCGGCGCGCAGCGTCTCCATGATCGTGGTCACCACCCCCGGCTCCGTGCGGGCCGCGGCGGGGTTGGTGATCACCAGCGCCCGGGTCACTTCAATATTCCTTTTCCCAGAGAACATCGAGGCCGAACTGGTACTTGATCCCCTGGAGGCCCTGGGTCGGCGAGCCGGCCGGCCGGCAGGAGAGCACTGGCTCGTAGCTGGATTGCACCCGGAAGGTCCGGCTCAACCGATACTCGAGACCGGTGCCGAAACTCCTGGTGCCCAGGTTGCTGAAATCCTGGCAGAAACCCGCATTGATGGTGAAAAAGGTCTTGTTGCCGAGCTGCCAGCCGGCGGTAATCTGGTTGCTCCCGGACGTGTTGAACAAGTTGCCGGAGCCGGTCCGGATCTCGAAGAAATCGATGGGCAGTCCGATATCCGAGATCAGGGTGCGCTGGATTTCGCTGGAGAGCGCGCTCCCCAGGAAGGCGAGGCCGGTTTCCAGGGCGGCCTGAGACTGTCCGGCATCGGCCACACCCACCCCGGGAATTTCCGGCTGGGGCCGGCCGAACATGAGATAGGAAACCAGCTCCGATTCGGTGGGCTCCGGCCGGATGGGACTCTCCAGCGACAGCTTGGGCAGCAGCAGCGTCCCGGTGATGTTTGCCACGATCTTGATGTCTTCCTGCTGGGCCTGCACGAGGTGGCTCGCCTGGATGTCGAGCTCCGCATTCAGGTCCGGGGTCCCGAAGTAGCGCACGGTTCCCCGCTCCACCTGGAAGTCCCGGGACACGAAGCCGATATGCAGCGTGTAGGTGCCGCGGACCGCGGTGAAAGTTCCGTCGAAGCGGTACTGCTTGCCGAATTTGTTGACCAGCACCGATCCCTCGAGCTGAACGTTGGCATCGCTGGACCGGAGCCAGAACTGGTCGCCGACCGTGAGCCGCAGGTCACTAATTCGCAGCGAGTCGAGGAAGACGCTCTCGAAAGCCGCGCCCAGGTTCTGGGTCCGGA
>JBDTTZ010000502.1:0-10535 GCA_040008015.1 Gemmatimonadota bacterium | reverse complement strand
ACCCGGCAGGAATTCCAGCAGCTCCTGCGACTCGCGATGCCCATGGTGCTGATCCAGGTCGGCATGATGTCCATGGGCGTCGTGGACACGCTGATCGTCGGTCATCTCTCCGCCCAGGCGCTCGCGGCGGTCGCGCTGGGCAACATCTACTACTTCGGCTGGGCCATTCTCACCGTCGGCATCCTCATGGTGCTGGACCCGATCGTCTCCCAGGCCGTCGGGGCCGGCGATCAAGGCGCGATCGCGCGCGGGATTCAGCGCGGGATCGTCCTGGCGGTGCTGCTCTCTATTCCCCTGTGTCTGCTCATGCTGCCGGCGCCGCTGCTGCTCCACGCCACCGGACAGCCGACTGAAGTCATTCCCTTCGCCACCGCGTATACCTGGTGGCTGATTCCCGGCATTCCGCCGTTCCTGGTCTTCGTCGTGATCCGCCAGTCGCTCCAGGCGATGCATGTCACCCGTGCCATCCTCTGGAGCATCGTGGCCGCCAACCTGGTGAACGCCGCGCTCAACTACGTCCTGATCTTCGGGCATTTTGGCTTCCAGCCCCACGGCGTCGTGGGCTCGGCCTGGGCGACCTCCGCGAGCCGCTGGCTCATGGTCATCATGCTCACGGTGCTGGCCTGGCCGCGGCTCCGCCCCTTCCTGCGGCCGATGCTTCCCGAGATCTGGCAGCGTGCTCCGCTCTGGCGGATGCTCGCGATCGGCGTCCCCATCGGCGCCATGATGCTGCTCGAGTTCGGCGCCTTTGCCGCGATAGCTCTGCTCATGGGGCACCTCGGCACCGTCCAGGTGGCGGGGCACCAGGTCGCTATCAACCTCGCGTCGCTCACGTTCATGGTTCCCCTGGGTGTCGGTTCCGCCTCGGCGGTGCTGGTGGGAAACGCGATCGGTCGGGGCGATGTCGCGGCGGCGAGACGAGCGGCCCGGACCGCCTTGGTAAGCGGAGTGGCGTTCATGAGCGTGACGGCGCTCTTGTTCCTCTGTTTTCCTGGAGCGCTCGCCCGGGCCTACACGCCGGATCTCGCGGTCATCGCGGTGGCTGGATCATTGATTCCGATCGCGGGGATCTTCCAGGTCTTCGATGGCCTCCAGGCGGTGGCCGCCGGAATCCTCCGTGGCGTGGGCGATACCCGGGTGCCGATGCTCATCAACGTTTTTGGGTTCTGGTGCTGCGGAATGCCGGTGAGTGTGTATCTCGGGTTCCGTGCCGGGTGGGGGCCTCGGGGGTTGTGGTGGGGATTCGTGGCGGGACTGGGGAGTGTCGCCGTCCTGCTGCTGCTCCGGGCCCGGATTCGGCTTCGGCGGGATCTCACCCGGGTCCAGGTCGAAGCTGTGCAGATGTGAGGACCCTCTTTCGTCCTACGGCCATACCTCCGGCACCAGGGCACCGTTGGCCCCGGCAGCCTTCCCAGCCGGATTCTCCACCCATATTTCCTGCATTCATTGGACTGACATCGCACCGGAGGCAATGGTGACTCTAATCCGTGCGCTAGCTGTCGCGGTTGGGTTGGTAGGGACATCGAGTTCCCTGCTTTCTCAGCCGGACCCGCCGGTTCGGAAATCCCCCGGTTTCGCCCTGTTCAGCCGGCCGCTCGGCGCCATCACTATCAACCGGGTCTACTGCAGGCTCAATAATGTCGGCGAGATGTGCACCGATTCCACCAACAGCACGACCGTGGGCGGCGGGATTTGGCCCAAGGGGACCTTCGATCAATACGTCTTCAATTCCGGGCTCCAGATCGCCGGAATCATCCGTCCCAACGGCGGCTCCTGGGCGGCGGATACCGCGGGGGCTTTTTCTTCGATGGCCGCGGCGATCAGCTTCACGGTCAGGGTGTGACCGACCTGTACAATGCCCGGTCCTCGGAGGATGTCTCGGCATGGCCGGCCGAGGGACTGGTTCCTTCGGGCCCGAACTCTCTATTTCACCCGCTCGTGCAGGGTGCTGTTTCCGCCTCCGAGGGAGATGTGTGGTGGCTCATGTGGGAGGGGGATCCCTCTTTGGAGACCTTCAGCCGGCTCCATCCCCTGGGCGTGGCGGTCGAGGCGGGTGCTGGGATGGAATTATCCGGCCGGCAATGACGAAAATCGTGTACCTGGTGCTGCCCTACTACAACATCACCTCCCTCAATCCAGCCGACTATGCCGGAGTTCGCCCCGAGCTCAGGCCCACCTCCTGGATCTGGCCGGACGCTTTCACAGCCTGAACGACGCCCAGTTCCAGATCACCCTTCCCGCCGGAGGGTATGACATCGGGCCTCTCTTCACATCGTTCGGATCGGATATGGACGTGGGAGATGCCGGGGTGAACTACGCGACAGCCAATCTTCTCTTCTCGCTGGGATTTGCCTACGAGCACAGCTTCTCCACGTTTTCAGGCTGGACCTTCGATCCCACGATTGCGGAACCGGACGGGACGGCGGGTGGCGAGCGGCGTGTACTTTTATCACATCGAGGCGGGGAACGCCCGGAGGGTAGGGCGGCTGACAATCGTCAACGATCATCCAGGTCGCTGACAGAGTAAAAGCAAGAAACATGAAGTAACAGAAAGTAGCCGCAGGTAACTGCAAGTAACTGCAAGTAACTCGCTGGTCCCGTTACTTGCTCCTACTTGCCGTTACTTGCTCTTACTTTCAGTTACTTGCAGTTACCGCTTTATTCGCCCTTTCAAATTCCTTCATGAACGCCACCAGCGCTTCAATCCCCGCCCTGGGGCACGCATTGTAGATGCTGGCCCGCATCCCACCGACCAGCCGGTGGCCTTTCAATCCTTCGAACCCCTTCTTGGTCGCCTCGCTCACGAACTTCGCCTCCAGCTCTTCGGTCGGCGCCCGAAAACAGACGTTCATCAGTGACCGGCTGGCCTTTTCCGCCGTGCCCCGGAAAAAATCGCTCTGGTCCAGGTAGTCGTAGAGCACCCGCGCCTTTTCCTCGTTCTTCTGCGCCATCGCGCCGAGCCCGCCCTGGTCCTTGATCCACTTGAACACCTGGCCCACGATGTAGATCCCCATGGTCGGCGGGGTATTGTAGAGAGAATGTTCCTTGGTATGCGTCCGGTACTGGAGCATGGTCGGAATGTCCCTGGGTCCCGCCTCGACCAGGTCTTTCCGGATGATCACCAGGACGGTGCCCGAGGGGCCGAGGTTCTTCTGGGCGCCGGCATAGATCAGCCCATACTTCGAGACGTCAATCGGACGGCTGAAGATGTCGCTTGAGGCATCGCAGACGACCGGGACACCCGCCGGCGAGCCCGGCTCGGTCCGCCACTGGGTTCCATAGATCGTGTTATTGCTGGTGAAGTGCACGTAGGCCGGCGTCGCCGAGTACTTGATCTCGTCCTGCCGCGGAACCCGGATGAAGTTCTCCGACTCGGTGCTCCCCGCCACGTTTACCGTCCCGAACAGCTTCGCCTCCTTGATCGCCTTCTGGGACCACACCCCGGTATTGATGTAGTCCGCCGTCCCGCCCTTGGGCAGCAGGTTCTGCGGCACCATGGAGAACTGGAGCGATGCGCCGCCCTGGAGAAAAACAATGTCGTACTGGTCAGAAATCCCCGCCAGGTCTCGGCAGTTCTGCTCAGCTTCATTGTTGATCCGGTCGAACAGCTTGCCGCGGTGGCTGTGCTCCATGATGCCCGTGCCGCTGCCGCCGATGTTCCAGATATCCTGCTGCGCCTGCTTGAGGACCGGTTCCGGCAGCACGCCGGGTCCGGCGCCAAAATTCCAGATTCGCTCGCTCATGATGCCCGTCCGTTGAGGCTGCTGAGTTCGACGCTGATGATGTCCGGATTCCCGCCGCGGATCGCGGCCAGGTCCTTGTCCGCCGGCCTGTTGTCCAGGTGAATGCGCGCCAGGGACGCCACCGCGCCATGGTAGCTGATGTTCTCGACTTCTTCCACGTTGATGGCACCGTCCGCCAGCACCCGGAACACGTGGGCCAGCACTCCGGGCTTGTTGCGGTGCCGTACCGCCAGCACGTAGGATGCGGCGCTCCGGGCCAGGCGGTTGACGCAATTGGGAACCTCGCCCCCCCGCTTGAACGCATCCACGATGCGCAGCACCTCATGCGCGATCGCCACCTGGGCCTGCTCCGTGGAGGCGCCCACGTGGTGGGTGCCGTAGACGCCGGCTTCCTTGCCGATCGGATTGCCGAACTCCCCGGTGCCGCCCGCCGGTTCCTGCTGGTACACGTCCAGCCCCGCGCGAACCTTCTTCTCCTTTATGGCCCTGGTCAGCGCAGCCTCGTCCACCACGCTGCCCCGCGACGTATTAATGAAGTAAGCGCCCGGCTTCATGGCCGCGAAGAACTCTTCGTTGCAGAGACTCTTGGTCTCTGCCGTGCCTGCTACGTTGACGGTGACCGCGTCGGATAACCGCACCACCTCCAACGGGGTCTGGCAATACACAAAGCCCATACGCTCGGCGTCATCAATCGTGAAATTGCGCGACCACGCGGCGATCCGCATCCCGAACGACTGGGCCCGCTTCGCCACTTCCTTGCCGATCTGTCCCAGCCCCACGATGCCGAACGTCCGCCCGTGGAGTCCGTGGGCCTTGGAATACTCCGCCTTGTTCCATTTTCCCGCCTTGAGCTCCGCCACCTGGTCCGGAATTCTCCGGTCGCAGGAGAGCAGCAGGCCCATGATCAACTCGGCGACCGCGACCGAGTTTTTCCCCGGGCAGTTGGAAACAAAGACGCCGAGGCCGGAGGCGGCGCTCATGTCGATGTTGTCGATCCCGGCTCCTGCCCGGATCACCAGGGCGAGGTTGGTACCGGCCTTGAGGGAATCGGCGTTGACCTTGGTACTGCGAACGATGAGGATCTGGGGGTCCAGCTCTTTCATGGCGGCGGGCAGGGTCTCGGCGGAAAGCTCCGGACGCGCGACAACATCACAGCCCAGCTCCTTGAGCCCGTCTATGCCCACTTTCTCGAACTTGTCAGCAATCAACACCTTCATACTGCAGACTCCGTGGAATGGGCGGGGACGGCAATTTAACCGGGCCGCTCGGTCCTGCGCACCTCAAGCCTACCGTCTTACCGTCCTACCGTCCTACCGTCAATCAAGCAGATGCACAAACAGCCCGGACTTGAGCTTCGGCTCGAACCAGGTGCTCTTGGGAGGCATCATCAGGCCCGCGTCCGCCACCCGCAGCAGCTGGTCCACTGAGGTCGGAAACATGGAGATCGCCAGGGCCATCTCCCCCGACCCGACCCGCCGTTCCAGCTCGGCCGTTCCCCGGATTCCGCCCACGAAGTCGATCCGTTTGTCGGTACGGGGATCCCCGATGCCGAGGATGGGGCCCAGGACCCGGTCCTGGACCAGGGTCACGTCGAGTGTTCCCAGCGGATCCTTTTCATTTATGGAAGCGCGATCGACGTCAACCTGGTACCAGCGGTCGCCCGGAAAGACCGTGAACGACCCCGGTCGGCGAGGGACCGGATCGCTCGCCGGCATTACGCTGCCGACCTTTTCCAGCTCTTTCAGGAACCCCGCCCGGTCTCGACCGTTGAAATCCTTCACCACGCGGTTGTAGGCGAGGATACGAAGCTGGCTGGCCGGGAACAGCACCGCCAGGAACCAGTTGTACTCCTCGGCGCCGGTGTGTTTCGGATTGGCCGCCCGGCGTTCCCGGCCGGCGCGCCAGGCGCTTGCGGTCCGGTGATGACCGTCAGCCACATAGCTCCAGGGGATTCCCCCAAAGTCCGCCACGTACGCCTCGGTGTTTGCGACCCTCCATCCGGTGTGCCGCACCCCGTCGTCCGAGGTAAAGTCAAAAATCGGAGTGCGGGCAGCATCCTGGTCCACCAGGCGGTCGATCGCTGATACATCCTGGTAGGTAAGGAAGACCGGCTCGGCGTTCGCGTCGAGCGTGAGCACGTGACGGGTCCGGTCATCCTCTTTATCGGGCCGGGTCTTCTCGTGCTTCTTGATCAGGTCCTGCTCATAGTCATCGATGTGAAGACAGCCGACTACCCCGATCTGACTCTGGCCATCCATGACCTGGCGGTAGAGATAGAGTCCCGGGCTCGAATCCCGACGGAGAGCCCCTTCCCGCACCAGCCGGTCCAACGCCTCCCGGGCGGTCCGGTACACGGCCGGGTCGTACTGGTCGGTGGAATCGGGAAGATCGATATCGGATCGGCCTACGTGGAGAAAGCTGGCGGAGTTGCCGGCGGCGATGGCTCGGGCCTCGGCCCGGTTTACGACGTCGTACGGGGGCGCAGCAACCCGGCTGGCCAGGTCCGGCGCGGGGAGAAGCGATGCGAATGGGTGTAAGCGCATGGGTTACCAGTAAGTTGTCGCAGTGCTGTTACTTCCAATCCCACAATCCCACAATCCCACAATCCCACAATCCTACAATCCTACAATTGGCTGGCGGGGCATCCTACCGGCCCGGAGCCTCGGCCGCAACCCGTCCCTTGCGACGCCATGGCCCGCATCGCAGAATACGGTGCGTATTCTACTCCAATCCAATGAGGTTCCATGTCGCACCCGACCCTTGGTCGTTCTGTCGCATGCTCGCTCCTGCTGGGAGTCGTTCTCGCCGCCTGTAGTGACAGCAACAACCCGAAGGACCCGCCGACGCTGGTGGCGGCCTTTGAGGGCGTGCTGGGAGGAAACGATGGTACCGAGAGTGGAACCTTCAACATTGACATCCTGTCGGATAATACCGGCAGTGGGGATTTCACTCCGACCGGTAGTGTCGGCCAGTCGCTGAATGTCCTGGTGACGGGAAGCACCTTCACCGCGACCGGCGGTCCGGTCACCGTCACCGGAAACATCACCGGCGACGAGATGAGTGGCGGCTATACCAAAGGCGCCGCGGCCGGCCTGGTAGCCGCCCTCAAGAAAATCACCGGGACTACGTACACCAGGTTTTGTGCCTCTCACCAGGGCGACCTGGGTGACGGGGTCTACTCCTTTGTCTGGGATCCTGCGACCCACAAGCTGCACGGGCTCTGGACTACGACCGGTGCGACCTTTCGGGGCCTCATTTCCGGCGAGGATGGAAACGCCGGCGGTGCAGGTGCCACGATGCAGGGCGAGACCGGCACGGTCACGATTCTCCCTGGTGCCGGTCCTCCAGCCGTGCTCGGAGGGTTCTATCAGCTGAACAGCAGCACCGTCAACGGCTCGATGGGCGGAACCTCGTGTCCCTGAGGAGGTTCTCACTTCTCGCGGCAACGCTGGCAGGGGCGATGGGATGCCTGGATTCCTCCGCCCCGGCCGTGCCCTGGCTGGATGACGATCTCCGGCCGCTGCTCGCGGCGCTGGACGTCAGGCCGCTGCAACCGCCCGCGCCCGCTTCGGCGGTGCTGGTGGAGCTGGGGCGGCTCCTCATGTTCGACAAGGTTCTAAGCGGCAACAAGAACATCGCCTGCGGTTCCTGCCACCACCCGAGCTACCACACCACGGATAACTCCTCCCTTCCCATTGGAGAGGGAGGACGTCACATCGGTCCGGCCCGGCAGCTCGGCACCGGCGCCCGGATCCCCCGAAACACTCCGGATCTCTACAACCGGGGCGTAACTGAATGGACCCGGCTTTTCTGGGATGGGCGGGTGGCCATGGAGGCAGGACGCCTGGTGACGCCGGCCGGCTCGGCGCTTCCATCGGAGATCAATTCGGTTCTGGCTGCGCAGGCCATGTTTCCCGTGCTGGACGCCGACGAGATGCGGGGACATCCGGGCGACACCACGACGCTCGGTGGGGCAAATGAGCTGGCCCGGCTTTCCGAGAGCGATCTCGCTGGCATCTGGGCCGCGATCATGCGCCGCGTCCTGGCCATTCCGGAGTACCGCGCCCGGTTTCTCGCGGCCTTCCCAACGGTGGATTCGGCGGACCTCGGCTTCCAGCATGCCGCACTGGCCATCGCCGCCTTCGAAGCCGCCACCTTCACGCTGCTGAATTCTCCTTTTGATCGCTACCTGCGGGGCGATGCCAAGGCATTGGGGGACGACGAGAAGCGTGGAGCGCTGCTTTTCTACGGCCGAGCCCGCTGCGCCCAGTGCCACAGTGGCCCGCTGCTCAGCGATCAGCAGTTTCACAACATCGGCAGTCCGCAGCTCGGCCCGGGTCGCCCGGCGAATGCGCCAGAGGATCGTGGCAGGGCAGAGGTAACCGGCCTTAACCAGGATCGTTTTGCCTTCCGGACTCCGCCGCTCCGCAACGTCGCCATCACCGGTCCCTGGATGCATGATGGCGCCTACACGACGCTCGTCGCCGCCGTCGCTCACTACCGGAATCCCACGGCGGCGTTTGTCTCCTACGATCGGACCCAGTTGGAGCCGGCATTGCAATCTGAAGTGGTTCGGGATCCCACTCTGGCGGTAGCGATCCTGAGCGGCATCGACCCGGTTGTGCGGGAGCCGATCTCCCTCAGCGACGAAGAAGTACAGCAGATCGTGGCGTTCCTCGTGGCGCTCACCGATCCGACCGCGTTGGACCAGGTGAGAGAGTCTCCCGGCAAAGTGCCGAGCGGTTTACCCTTCATCGACTAAAATCCCGGAAAAAATCAATGATCATCTCGACTCTCGCCCTGCTGGCGTCCTTGCAACAGACCCAGGCCCCGGCGACACCGCCCCCTCCAACCCTGCCGCCTTCACCGGTTGCGACGATCGTTGTGACCCCGGGCTCCCCGACCCTGACCCCGGGAGACACGCTCCGGCTCTTTGCCCAGGCGCTCGATTCTGTGGGCAAGCCGGTTGAGAACGCCGTAATCCGGTTCCGCCCGGCGGGTGGCCGCTTCGAAGGAAGAGTCGATTCCACTGGCCTGGTCATGTCCGGATCGACCGGGACCATCCCGGTAAGCGTCGTGGCCACTGTCACCGGGACCCGGCCGGCGATCCAGCGGGTGGAAGTGCGGATGGTGCCGGGGCCGGCCTCCCGGCTCGCGATCGCGCCCCCGGTCTCGAAGCTGGTTGCGGGACAGCACGTTCGCCTGGGCGGCAAGGTCTTCACTGCCTCCGGGGATGAGCGGAGCGGCGACGCCGTTACCTGGCGCAGCTCGGCGCCGGCGGTCGCCCGGGTGGATCGCAATGGAGTCGTCACCGCGGTGGCGGCCGGCCGCGCCACCATCAGCGCGGGTTCCGGCGGCGTCACCGAAACCCTCCCGGTCCAGGTCATCGCCAACACCATCACCTCGCTCGAGCTCACGCCGTCCACAGCCAACGCCCGCCAGGGCGATGTCATTCGATTCAGCATGGTGGCAAAGAATGCCCGGGGAACTGCGGTGAGCGGCCTGACCCCGACCTGGTCGTTCTCCCCTGGCGAGGGAAGCATCGATCCCGATGGCGCGTTCGTGGGGTACAACCAGGGCGCATACATCGTCACCGCGACCCTGGGTAGCCGGTCGGTGGACGCGGTGGTGAATCTGTCCGAGCGCGATGTGCGGCGGCCGCTTACGGTCGTGGGCCGTCTCGCCCGGAGCCTGTTTACCACCGAAGAGGTCTGGGTTCACCCCGACGGCAAGCACGCCTACCTCGGCACCGGCTCGGGTGGCGACCGCATGTACGCCATTGATATCAGCGATCCCTCCAAGCCCGTCGTGACCGATTCTGTCGTGGCCAATACCCGGAGGGTGAACGACATCATGACGACTCCGGACGGGAAGTTCCTGGTCTTTACCCGGGAAGGAGCCTCGGACCGGAAGAACGGCATCGTGATCTGTTCACTGGAAGATCCGTCGCATCCCAAGCCGATCGCCGAGTTTACCGACGGCGTCAACGGCGGCGTGCACTCCGCGTTCATTTTTCAGCAGGCGAAGTACGGCACCCACATCTACCTGACCAACGACGGCACCGGCGCGATGCACGTGATCGACATCAACGATCCGTATCATCCGAAGGAAGTGTCGCAGTGGCGGACGGCGCGGGCCGATGCCGGCCGCACCCTGCATGACATCGACATCCAGGACGGGCTGGCGTACCTCTCCTACTGGAATGACGGGCTGGTGATTCTCGATATCGGCAACGGGGTCAAGGGCGGCAGCCCTTCCAATCCCCAGCTGGTGAGCCAGTTCAAGTACGATCTCAACAAGCTGTACCAGGATGTCGAAGACGATGGCGGCCCCGGCTTCATCCGGGGGACCCACACCGCGTGGCGCCACAATAACTACGTCTTCATCGCCGACGAGGTCTTTCCGGCCTCCGGGGTGAAGGGCGCCAGGGACGCGTCGGCCGGCCGGGCCTACGGGAATCTCCAGGTGGTTGACGTGAGCGACATGGAGCATCCCCACGCGGTGGCCTGGTACCAGCCCGAATTCGGCGGAGTCCATAATGTCTGGATCGCGGGTGACACCCTTTATATGGGGGTGTACAACGGTGGATTTCACGCCATGGATATTTCCGGCGAGCTGCGGGGAGACCTGCGCGCGCAGCACCGGGTGATCGGCCAGCTCAACACCGCCGACATGGACGGGTTCGTCAAGAACTCGGCGATGACGTGGGGCGTGGTGGTGAAAGATGGGCTGGCTTATGTGAACGACATGTACAACGGGCTCTGGGTGGTGCGGATCGAGCAGAAGAAGCAG
>JBDTTZ010000501.1:0-8646 GCA_040008015.1 Gemmatimonadota bacterium | reverse complement strand
TGGGCCACGCAACGTCCGCCGCCGCCTTTCCTTACGTGGCTGGCCATGGCCTGGCAGGCCCGCCCGGGCGTCCTGGAGCGGATGCTCCAGACCCGCCGGGATTTTGTCGCGGCGGAGCTGGCCCGCGAGCGCCAGACCCTGGAGGACATTGGGGCCGAGCCGGGGGGTCCTCATACCGCCGCCCTCCTGATGGTGGAATTCGCGATCCGACAATTCGAGCTGGAGCTGGCCTGGTTGAAGGAGGTCGGGCAGCGGATGCTCCCAGCCGACCCCGAAAACCTCTCCTGATGAGCACCGCAACCCTGGGCCGGTCTTTACTATCCAAGTTCCCGCAATGGATGACACAGGCCGCGGAGTTACCCTGAATCCAAAACGCGATGTGCTTCCGGCGGAGAATGACGCCGTAGACGCCGTACTCGCCGCGGCAGGGGACTCCCACGCCTTTGAGCGGCTGTACCGTCGGCACCTCGGCCGGATCCATAGCCTGGCCCGGCGGATGATCAATCCGGAAGAGGCGGACGACGCCACCCAGGCGGTGTTCATCCGGGCCTGGGAGAAGCTGGGGACGTTCCGGGGGGAATCCGCATTCGGGACGTGGCTGCACCGATTGGCAATCAACGTCATGCTGGCTCGGCGCACCACCATGGGGACCGAGCGAGGTCGTTTCAATGAAAGCGAAGGCGTGATGGACCGGGTCTCCGGCCGGCCTTCGCGGAAGGACCTCTCGATCGACGTTGAAGAGGCGATCGAGAGACTGCCGAGCGGGGCCCGTGAAGTGTTCGTGCTGCACGACATTGAAGGCTACAAGCACGAAGAGATCGCGGGCATGCTGGGGATCGTGGCAGGAACGTCCAAGGCGCAATTACACCGTGCTCGAATGGCACTGCGTGGACATCTCGAGCGGTAGGAGCGTATGATGACCGATCAATGGATGCACCGGCTTTCGGAATACCTGGACGGCGAGCTCACTCCGGTGGAGCGGAGCGGTGTAGAAGACCATCTCTCCACCTGTGAGACCTGCCGCAGAGTGCTGGACGAGCTGCGAATCGTCATGGCGCAGGCCGCGGTCCTGCCGGATCGGGAGCCCCAGGCGGATCTCTGGCCCGGCGTGCGCGAGGCCATCGCCCAGGGTCGCGTGGTGCCGATCAGTGCCGCGCGTCCCGCTCGGCGTTTCAGCTTCTCGCTGGCCCAGCTTACGGCGGCCGCGGCGGCGCTGGTCCTGGTTTCCGCCAGTGCGGTGTGGTTCACGGTCGCCCGGGGACCCGACGGTGTCGCAGCCATGCGCACGGACTCGGCCACGGTCCGCTCGGTCAGCTTTGATCCCCGGGGCAGGGCCGATTCCGCGATCACCGAGCTGGAGCGGATTCTCGCCCAGGAGCACGGACGCCTGGACTCCACCACGGTGCGGATCCTGGCCCAGAACCTGGCACTGATTGACCGGGCCATCGAGCAGGCGAGGAAGGCGCTCGAATCGGACCCGGGGAATGCCTATCTCAATGACCACCTTGCGAAGACCATGCGCAAGAAGATTGATGTCCTTCGCCGCGCGGCCGCCCTGGCTGCCGTGGCCAGCTGAGGGAAAGGCCCGAACACCAATGATTCTGGTACTCGCTGTGGGAGCTGTGCTCCTCACACCACTGCAACAGGACACCACGGTTTCCGTGGCGCCCGGCACCCGCCTCGAACTCACCTCGCACACCGGCGAGATCGTGGTGCGGACCTGGAACCGGAACGCCATCCAGGTTTCGGCCAACCTTCCCCGGCATGACCGGTTGGAGGTCGTGGTCTCCGGGGGCGTGGCCGAGGTTCGCCGGGACTCACGCTACTCCGACGATGACGACACGATCGACTATCGGCTGACGGTACCGACCTGGATGGAGCTGGAGTTGAGCACTGTCGAAGGGGACATTACCGTCGAGGGGATCCGGGCTAAAGTGACTCTCAGCTCGGTGGAAGGCAACATCACGCTCCGGGGCGGCAAGGAATTCGTCTCGATACAATCGGTCGAAGGCGATGTCAGTGTGGACGGGGCGATCGCCCGGGTCGAGATAAACTCGGTGGACGGCGGGATAACCGTCACCCACGTGCGCGGCGCCATCAACGCCGAGACGGTCGACGGTGACATTACGCTGGACGACATCGAGTCCTCGGATATCGAAACAACCACGGTGGACGGAAACATCCACTACCGGGGCAACGTCGATCCCAATGGGCGATACCGGTTCGATTCGCACGATGGCGACATCACCCTGGAAGCGCCGCAGATCAATGCCACCCTTACGGTGTCCACCTTCGATGGAGAGTTCCAGGCCTGCGGCTACCAGGTCACCCTCTCCAGCAAGGGCGGGGTCCGGACCAACCACAAGCGGTTCACCGCGAGGGTCGGCAATGGTGGCGCCCAGATCAACCTGGAGTCGTTCGACGGAAATATTTATCTGGTGAAACCGGGCTGCCGGTAGACCTTCGAGTCCCACTTCTCACGAAAGGGTTCTGACCATGAAGACACTTTCACTTTTCGCGGCGGCCGGTATGCTGGCGTGGCCCGGCAGCGGCGCTATGGACTTCACCGCCGGCGCGCCATTGCCGGTTGCTGAAACCCTGGCGGGACCGGACTTCTCGTGGCACAAGGCAATGGCGGCGGGCAAGACCCTGGAGATCAAGGGGATCAACGGAGAGATCCGCGCTACCCTCGCGAGCGGAAGCGAAGCGGAGGTTTCCGCAACCAAGACCGGCCGGCGGAGCGATCCCGACGAAGTCGAGATCAAGGTGCTGGAGGACGCGGACGGCGTGACGATCTGCGTGCTCTATCCATCGCCCCGGAACCGGCAGCCTAATGAGTGCGGCCCCGGCAACCAGGGCCGGATGAACACCGACAACAACGACGTGACCGTCAACTTTACGGTCGCGGTGCCGGCCGGGGTGCACCTCGTGGCCAACACCGTGAACGGCGACATTCGCGCGGCGTCGCTCCGGTCCAATGTGGAAGCGGCCACCGTCAATGGCTCGATCCGCATCGCGACCAGCGGCCGGGCCGAAGCAACCACGGTGAATGGCTCCATCGACGCGAGCATGGGCAAGGCCGACTGGACCGATGACGTCTCCTTCTCTACGGTCAACGGCGGGATCACCCTCGAGCTGCCTTCGGAAGTCAACGCCGAGCTCAAGGCGTCGACCGTTAACGGCGATATCTCCACCGATTTTCCGGTGACGGTGCAAGGGAGATTCGGACCCCGGTCGATACGGGGGACGCTGGGCCGGGGCGGGCATGAGCTGGAGCTGGAAACGGTGAACGGCAGTATCGCGTTGCGGAAGGCTGAGTAAGTGGGGATAGGAGGGGCCGGGCGCCGAGGTTACTCTTTTTCCCATGCGTCTTCTCGACACCAAGCACCAGCGCGCGGCGCTGCTCATTTCCCTGCTGGGCTTGGCACTCGTGATTGCCCTGCTCCCGTTCGCGACCGGCCTGATCGGAATCCCCGTTCTCTACGTGATCTTTGCCCCGGTCTACAAGGTCCTGGCACCGAAGATTCGTCCCCAGGGGGCGGCGGTGGTAACGGTGGCCCTCGCGCTGGGCGTCCTGCTGGTCCTCGCCGTGATTCTCACCCTGGTAGTGGTCAACCAGGCGCCGGACATTGCCCGGGGCATTTCCCAGAGCCCGCTGGTGGCGAAGGTTTCGAACATCAGCGTCGGCGGCTATCGGCTGAACCCCAAGCTGGCGTCGATGTCGGAAGGGATCATCGGCTGGCTCGGCAACAGCGCCATCGGCCTCATCGGCACCGCCACCCGGTTGTCCCTCAATCTCACGATTTCCCTCTTCGGGCTGTTCTACCTCCTGCTGCGCGGGGACGAAACCTGGAACGTGGTTGGGCCTTACATTCCGTTTTCCACCGAGAACAGCGAGCTGCTCGCGGTGAGGTTTCGGCTGGTGACCACCTCCACGGTCATCGGCACCGGGCTGACCGCGTTGGTCCAGGGCATCATGGTGGGAGTCGCTTTCGCCGTCGTGGGGCTGTCCCACGCGATGTTCTGGGGCGTGGTCACGGTGATACTGTCGATACTTCCGGTGGTGGGGAGTGGACTGGTCTGGTTGCCCGGGGTGCTGGTGCTCGTGCTTCAGGAGAACTACGTGCGCGCGATCGGTCTCGCGCTCTGGGGCGTCATCGTCGTGGCCAACGTGGACAACGTCATCCGGCCCATGGTGTTTCGCCGCTACGCCCAGATTCACCCGCTGGTCACCCTGGTGGGCGCCTTTGCCGGAATCCGGTACTTCGGATTGCTTGGATTGCTGGTGGGCCCGCTCGCGCTGTCGTATTTCTTCGAGCTGATCAGGATGTACCGGGAGGAGTATCTTCGGCCCCGGACCAGGCCCCCGGTCGATCGGCGGTCCGCCTAGTGAAGATAGCAGATAGCAGATAGCAGATAGCAGATAGCAGATAGCAGATAGCAATAGAATCTTGGACAGCCATCAGCCATCAGCCATCAGCCATCAGCCATCAGCCGACCGTCTCGATCTCCAAAAAAGGAACACGGGTATTCCCAGCCCGATCAACGCCGCTCCCTTCAGCGTGTTGGTCGGGTTGCTGCGTACCGAGCTCAGGACGACGTAGGCCGCGGCCAGGCAGAAGAGCGCCGGCGTGACCGGATAGCCCCAGGTGCGGAAGCTGCCGGGTGGGGTGGGATCGATCCCGGCCTTGACGTCGCGGGCGCGGAAGACATAGAGGGTGGCGGCGGTGAGGCCGAAGAAAATCCAGTCGCCGAAGACAACGTAATCCACCAGGTCGCCATACTTGCCGGTCAGGGTGAGCACGATGGCCCAGGCCGCCTGGAAGAGGATCGCGGCGGTCGGTGTCCGGTAGCGCGGGTGCAGGCCGGCCATCTGGGGAAAGAAGAGCCCGTCGGCCGCCATGGCCTGGTAGACCCGGGGAGAAACCAGGATGACCAGGTTCAGGAATCCAAAGGTGGAGATCGCGATGCCCGCAGCGATGATGGTGCCCCCGGTGGGCCCCAGGGTGCGGGTCATCGCGTCGGCGGCGGGCGCCGTGCTGGCGGCGAGGCCGGTGATGCCGAGGGCGCGAATGTAGGCAATGTTGGCCAGCAGGTAGATCACCACCACCGCGAGCACACCGAGCAGGATGGCCCGGGGAAGGTTCCGGGGTGCATCAATGATCTCCTCTCCGATGAAGTTGGTCTGCTGCCAGCCTCCATAGGAAAAGAGGATCGGCACCAGGGCCCACCCGATCGCCACCACGATTCCGACCGCGCCGGTCGGCACAGCGAGTGGATCCACCGTGGGCGGAGCAGGCGCGCCGACTCGGTGCGACAGGAAGATCCCGGCGATGATGAGAATCGCCAGGGGAACCAGCTTGAGCACCGTGAAGATGTTCTGCGTGATGACCCCGGGCTTGACGCCCAGGTAGTTGACGGCGGAGAGGAGAAGAATGGCGCCGATCGCCACGGGCACCGTGGCCCCGGTGCTGAGGCCGAACAGGGCCACCGTGTAGTTGGCAAAGGTGACCGCCACGCCGGCAATGGCGCCGGTCGCGATCACCAGCAGCAGTGTCCAGGCGTAGAGGAAGGCGGGCAGCTCGCCAAAGGCGTCCCGCAGATAGACGTACCCACCGCCCGCCCGGGGATTCCGGGCACCCAGCTCTCCATAGCAGAACGCGCCGATCAAAGCGATGACTCCGCCGATCACCCAGGCCAGCAGGGTGAATTCGGTGGTGACGACGCGATGAGCAACTTCCGCCGGATTGCGAAAGATGCCGGCGCCGATGATCCCGCCGATGACCATCATGACACCGGAGAAAAGGCCGATGCGTCGGGCGTAGCTCACGGGTGCGGCCACGGGGGCTCCGGGCGGAGGTGGCGGGGTGCAAGTACAGCGGGAACTTAAGGTTAGCAGGGGGCGCAAGCGTGGGTTGCGGCCCCTCCCAAACAGCCATATATTCGGTCATGACCAATAATGACCGCCTTATTGACGACATTGACCGCAGTATTCTGGCTATCATTCGGAAAAACGCCAGAGTATCCAACGTTGAGATCGCCCGGAAAGTCGGGATGGCGCCCTCCGCCATCCTGGAGCGGATCCGGAAGCTGGAGAGCAAGGGCGTGATCGAGGCGTACGAAACCCGGCTCTCGCCCAAGGCGCTGGGGCTGGGGCTGCTCGCCTTTGTCTTCGTCAAGGCGAGCAACGACCGCGCGGGTGAGTCCAAGACCGCCCAGTCGCTGGTCAACATCCCCGAAGTGCTCGAGGTGCACCATGTCGCCGGGGAGGACTGTTTCCTGGTGAAGGTGCGGACCGCCGACACCGAATCGCTGGGCCGGCTGCTCCGGGAGAAGTTCGGAAAGATTCCGACCATCACCTCCACCCGCAGCACGATCGTACTCAACACCATGAAGGAGACGGCCCAGCTTCCGCTGGAGTCTTCGAAAGACCACGGTGCCCCATGACCCCCGCTGAGCTCGCCCCGCCGCGCTGGAAGGTGGTTCTCGCCTTTGCGGCGGTCTATGTCATCTGGGGTTCGACCTACCTGGCCATCCGGTTCGCGATCGAGACCATGCCGCCGTTTCTCATGGCGGGGGTTCGGTTTGTGATTGCCGGCGCGCTGCTGTACTTCTGGGCGCGCTGGAAAGGGGCGGCGAAACCGTTACGGATCCACTGGAAGTCAACCACCATCATCGGCGGGCTCCTTCTTTTGGGCGGCAACGGCGGAGTCGTGTGGGCGGAACAGCGGGTGCCCTCGGGAATCGCGGCCTTGATCGTGGCCATCGTGCCGGTATGGATCGCTCTGATGGAATGGCGGATGCCCGGCGGCAAGCGGCCCGGTTGGCAGGTGACGGCTGGATTGGCGTTGGGAAGTATCGGGCTCCTCTTCCTGGCAGCTCCAGGAGCGGCTTCCCTGGGGGCTCAGGTTGACCTGATTGGCGTGGCGGCGCTCATGGTCGCGACCCTCTCCTGGTCGCTCGGCTCCGTCCTTTCCAAGCGTTACCCGCTTCCCCCGTCGCCCCTGGTTTCGACGGGGATGGAAATGCTGATGGGTGGAGTGCTATTGCTGGTGGCGGGCCTGGTGACCGGGGAGCTGCCGAAGGTACACCTCGCCGAGGTGTCGTTCCGTTCCGGCATGGCGCTGCTTTATCTGATTACCTTCGGTGCCCTGATCGGGTTTACCGCGTATCTCTGGCTGCTTCGGGTCGGCTCGCCCACCCGGGCCGCGACCTATGCCTATGTGAACCCGGTGGTCGCCGTCTTCCTGGGATGGTCGCTGGCCGGCGAAGTGATTTCGGCGCGAACTATTATCGCGATGGCAGTCATCGTCGGCGCAGTCGTTCTGATTACCAGCTCGAAATCCAGGGTGCCCAAACCGGAGCAGGCGACGAAACCGGCTTCGAAGGAAGTATTGAGTACCGAGTATTAGAAATGTGGGAATACGGGACTGTGGGAATTCGGGAATAGCATCGGAGCCGTTCCCACATTCCCTGAGTCCCATATTCCCACATTTCATACGCACGGAGCCAAACCATGCACAATGAAGTGGCTGACCTGCTGGAGATGCTCCGCCAGGCCTGGGGTCCCCGGAGCTGGCATGGGACCGGACTCGCCGGCTCGGTCCGCGGGGTTCCGCCGGCCCAGGCCATGTGGCGGCCGGGTCCCGGGCGGCACAACATCTGGGAGCTGGTCCTCCACCTGGCCTACTGGAAGTATGCCGTGACTCGACGGCTCGAGGGCGGGCCAAAGGGAGGGTTTCCTCGGGATGGCTCGGACTGGATCGCGATAGCGGACACGTCGGAGGCGGCCTGGAAGGCGGATGTGAAGCTGCTCCATGCCCAGCATAAGGCGCTGCTGGAGACGGTCAGCCGCTTTCCCGCTCGGCGGCTCAACCTGAGAGAGAAGACCCGGTGGACCAACCGGGAGCAGATCGTGGGGATTGCGTCCCACGACTTATATCATACCGGCCAGATTCAGCTGCTGAAGAAGCTGTCGGGGATGGGGGAGCGGTCGCTGGTGTTTCCGTAGCAAGGTGGGTTGGGAAGAGGGAGTGGGGTAGTCGGGGCCTATCGCAGGTGAGCTTTTCATCGCGAAAGCGCGAAAGCGCGATAGGGCGAAGACGCGAATACTAGGCAAGTAAAGTGTGCTTGCCTCGCGATTTCGCTCTTTCGCATTTTCGCGATTGAAAGGGTGACTCGCAGTAAGACCTGACAAGCCCATTCCGGTCCACCTTCGCACTACCTCAACAGGATGAATCCAACGGGATAGCGAATAAGAAATGAGAGGGACTGGATGCCATCCTGCGCATCCAATCCCTCTCACTTCTAACTGCTTACTTCCTACTGCTTACTGCTGCTACTAGTTGCCTCCGTCGGTGCGAACCAGCTCGACTCGACGGTTCTGCTTGCGGCCTTCCTCAGTGGCGTTATCAGCCACCGGCATGGTCTCGCCGTATCCCTTGGACGTCAGCCGGTTTTCGGCAACGCCCTTGGAAATGAGGTACGTACGGACTGAGGCAGCCCGCCGGGTCGACAGGCTCATGTTGGCCGCGTCCGAGCCATCGCTGCTGGCATGGCCCTGAACCTCGACCGTCACCTCAGGAACTGCGTTGAGCGACTGGGCCACCAAGTCCAGGATCTTCTTGGCATCGATGGTCAGTTCCG
>JBDTTZ010000500.1:0-2325 GCA_040008015.1 Gemmatimonadota bacterium | reverse complement strand
AGGAGATAGTCGCATTGCTCGGCCAGCCAGCGGTCCATGGCCGGGGCCCGCTCCGCCGACAGCCAGGTCCCATGGTACGCTGCCACCCCGGGATGGGACTGGTCATAGGCGACGACCGAGTACGGCTCCCACTCGCGCCCGATGATATAGGCAAGAGTCCAGCGCGACACGTCGGCATCATAGCGGCCGCCGGCGTGGCCCGGTCGAGCAGGGATGCTGGCGGAGCCATGCAGCAGGTCCACCACCCGGTGCATCTCCTCCCTGAATTCCCCTTTCCACGCCGGGTCATCGAAGTCATCCCGGGGAGGAAGCTCGGTCCAGACTCCGTGAATCAGCCACAGCTGCTTTGTGGGATGACCCAGGTTCCAGGCCCGGAGCGCGCGGTAAAATGGCGGCGGCAGAATGGTGTAGAGCCGGACCGTGTTGGCATTCATTCCCGCGATCTGTCGCAACCAGCCGGCGTAGGTGACGGAATCCTGGGGAAACTCGGAGGGGGACTTTCCGGGGAGCGCCGTCCCGATGTTGATCCCCTTGATATAGAAGGGAGCCCAGGCGCGACCGCCCCCCGGAATCTCGAACCGGCTATTCCGGGTCCGGGCGGCCAGGGTGAGCCGAGCCGGCCGGACGGGTTCGCCCAGGGGTTGCCGGTCCCACCCGGGCGCGAGCCGGTCGAGAAGCTGGCGTGGTCCCCGGTCGTTGGGATTGAGACGCAGGGCGTGGCGGGCTGCCTGTACCGCGGTCGTGGTATCAGTCCGCCTTTCCGCGGCGAGGGCCAGCCCGTTCCAGCCGTCGGCATTGTTGCTGTCGGCCCCGGTGACGATTCGGAACAACGAATCGGAGCGGCGCAACGTACCCCTGCGCAAGGCGGTAAAGCCCAGGCCCACCTTGGCGTCGAGGTTCCCCGCGCATTGTCCATCGGCGGCGCTGAAATGCCGCTCGGCGACCGCAATCGAATCGGCTCGGTAGGTGGCCCACCCGGCAGCGACTTCCTCGCCCGCGGTGCGGGGGCAGGCTTGCTGGGCGCCGAGCGTCCGCGAGCCCGGGAGCAGCATGACCAGGGCTGTCGAAAGCAGGGCGCGAGACCGGTGCGCGAGTAGTCGCTGTGGCATTCGGTCCTAAAGCTAAACCGGGATTAAATTCCAACATGCCCGAATCAATTGCTCAGCTCGGCCGCTCCCTGATCGACACGTTCGGTCAGGGCTGGAGCCGCACCCACGTCGATACCCTGTTGTCGGTCTTCGCCCCGGAAGCCCGGTTTGTCGAGACTCCCTTCGCCCAGCCCCTGGTAGGGGTGGAGGCCATCCGGGAGTACTGGCGGGAGATTCCCTACTACCAGTCCGAGATCACCTTCAGCAGCGGGGAGATCTACGTAGTGGGCCCCTGGTTCTCCACCGAGTTCAAGTGCACGTTCCGGCGGCGGCGGACCGGGGAGTGGGTGGATGCCCGGGGCGCCATTTTCTGTGAGACTACTGGCGAAAAGATCTCCGAAATGCGAATGTATTGGCACCGCTGGGGCGACAAACAGTGAGGTGACCATGGGTATCTCAAGACTGCTGTTCGGAGCCTTACTTATCGGCGCGGCGCCTTCTTTCGCGCCGGCCCAGCAGGCGGCGAAGAGCCCCGATGTCCAGCTGGTGTATGGCAAGGACTCTCTGAGTGCGGTACCCCTCCGAGTCAAAACAGCCCGCGACGGGCACCTCCTGCTCCTCATGGTAGATGGCATGGGTTACGTGCGGGTGATATACCCGGTCCGGCCCACTGCGTCCGACCGGGTTGCAGAGGGAGATCACCTGCTATCGGAGCTGGGGGGAAACCGGCTGCCCGCGATTCACGGCTTCGGGCAAGTCACCATTGTTGCTCACTGGGCTCCCCAATCGCTCCCGCTACGGGGACTGGTCCAGTATGGTCATTGGGCCGTGAGCGACCTGGTTCGGGCCGAGTTCAGGCAGGACCCCGTAGGTGCCGCGAATGCATTGGTCCGTCGGCTGGGACCCGCGGAAGGGCTGGTCTCAACTGCCATCAAGGTTCCGAGCTTCGGGGGTTGGAGTCGCGATGTAGTTCTTGCGCCGGACCGTTCGATGCAGCCCGATCTGTGGATGGAGCGCGAGCGGGCAGAGGATCTTAAGAAACAGTACTGGCGGCTGGTTCCCCAGGACTGTCGTGCGGGCACCGTCCGTTCGGTGGGAACTTACGAGCCCTGCTACCTCAGGCCCTAGCGCGTAATGACGAGCCGGTTCCGTCAGGGACCGGCATGGCGGCGGGCGTAGTCGAGTCCCCATTCCAGCATTTCCGAGCTCCGTAATCCCACCCGCATCGCCTCGTTGA
>JBDTTZ010000499.1:0-4213 GCA_040008015.1 Gemmatimonadota bacterium | reverse complement strand
CCCAGCGTGGCGGCGGCCTCTTCCATCGAGGGATCCAGCTGCCGGTAGCCGGCGAGCACCGCGCGTCCCGCCATGGGCAGGTTCCGGATCAGGTACGCCAGCGGCAGCAGCCAGATGGTTCCAATCAGCACGACTCGGCCGGCCAGCGGCGCGTGCACCGCGAACATGGTCGCCAGCGCGATCGCGAACACCGTCCCCGGCACGGCCCAGGGAAGGCTCAACAACCATTCGAGGGCTCCCCGGACCCGCACCCGCTTACGCACGATGAGGTGCGCGGCCGCCACCGCGATGGCCATCGCCGCCACCATCGCGAGCGTCGCCATCCAGAAGCTGTTGAACAGCGGCCGGAACCGTTCCGGCTCGCTGAACAGCGCCCGATAGTTTCCCACGGTATAGGCCGGGGGCAACGGCTCGGTGGTCCAGGTCCCCACCGGAACGAACGACAGCAGCACCAGCGTAAAGTGGGGCAGCAGGAGCAGCAGAGTGAGCGCTGTGGCCAACACCGTCATCAGGCGGCGGGTACGCGATCGCACCGGCGCCGGGGCAGCACCCGCTCCCTTGCGACCTCCGCCACTCACATCCCGGCCCTCGGACCGGCGGAGCAGCCAGAGCCCGATCAGCGCCACTACCGTGAGCGCCACGGTCTCCACCATGGCCATCGCCACGTCACCGTTCAGCCGGGTGGCGACGATCTGGGTCGTCATGACCCGGAACCCACCGCCAAAAATGTACGGCGCGCTGAACGACGCGAGGGAGGTCATGAAGGTGAGGATCCCCGCCCCTACCAGCGCGGGCCGCAACAGCGGAAGCGTCACCGTGAAGAGGGTGCGCCGCCGGCTCGCGCCCAGCGCGGCCGCGGCCTCCAGCAACGACGGATCGAGACCGGCGAGCGCGGCGCGGGCGAAGAGATAGAAGTAGACGTACATCGAGTAGGCGTGCACCAACAGGATCGCGCCCGCGCCCTGGAGCCGCCACGGCGGATCCGTGCTCCCGGTGATCGCCTGCACCAGCCGGGCAGCGAACCCGGTTTCGCCGAAGAGGAAAAGAAACGAGATGACACCCACCAGCGGCGGCAGCACCACCGGCAGCGCCACCAGGCCACCCAGCAGCCTGCGCCCCGGGAATTCATACCGGGAGAAGAGAAAGGCGAGGGGAATTCCGATCAGGGCGCACAGGGCCACGGTCGCGGCGCTGATCCATATCGAACCCCAGAGCGCCTTCCACTCGTTGGGCCGTTCGAGGAACTGCCTGAAGAAATCGCCGGTCCAGCCATGGGGACCGCGGAGACTGTCGATCAGCACCAGCACCAGCGGATACACCACCAGCCAGAGCAGGACCAGGAGGAGGAGCACTCCCCAGGCGGAACCCGGCCGCTTCACCTGGACTCCGCCGGGAACGCGTGCAAGCCCCGCCCCGAGGGTACCAGCCCCACCGTGGCCCCGACCGTGAGGGACTGAGGTGGTGCGGCCACTTCGATGGTCGGGCCGCCCGCGACCTGAACCGTGAAGAACGCGGTTGCCCCGACGAACCGGCGGGAGACGACCGAACCGTTCAGCCGGTCCGGCGCCGGCGTGTTCGCCACGAAGGCTTCGGGCCGGCTCATGAGAATGACCGATCGCCCTGGGGCGATGGCACTTTTCGCGTGGGCCCTGAGCCGCACGCCGCCCACCTCCACCACCACCACCTGCTCCGGCTCCGGCTCCGGCTCCGGCTCCGGCTCCGCGGCAACAACTTTTCCCTCTATTGGTGTGGCGCGGCCGATGAATCCGGCGACGAACGGCGTCGCGGGCTGATCGTACAGCTCGTCGGGAGTGCCGAACTGCTCCAGGCGGCCATCGCGCAGCAGCGCGATCCGGTCGCCCAGGTCAAACGCTTCCTCCTGCTCGTGAGTCACCAGCACCGTCGTGATACCGACCCGGTGGATGAGATCCCGAATCTCCCGTCGAGTCCGCTCCCGCAGGGATGGATCCAGGTTGGAGAGCGGCTCGTCGAGCAGCAGGACCCGGGGCTCGGGGGCCAGGGCGCGGGCCAGCGCCACCCGCTGCTGCTGCCCGCCGGACAGCTGTCCGATCCGCCGCCGTTCGAACCCCGCGAGATCCACCAGCGTCAGCGCCGCGGCCACACGTTCACCCAGCTCCGGCCCCTTGACGCCGAGCGACTCCAGGCCGAACGCCACGTTCTGGCCGACGTCCAGGTGGGGGAACAATGCATAGTGCTGGAATACCATCCCGAAGCGGCGGTGGACCGGTGCCAGGCGGATGACGTCCTCGCCCTCGACCAGCACCTGTCCCTCGTCGGGAATCTCGAAGCCCGCGAGCAGCCGGAGCGTCGTGGTCTTCCCGCTCCCGCTGGGCCCCAGCAAGGCGAGAATTTCGCCCCGCTGAATGGTGAGCGAGACGTGATCCACGGCCCGCTGGGGACCGAACTGCTTTGTCAGGCCCCGAAGCTCCAGGAACTTGTCACTTGTCACTTGTCACTTGTCACTTTTTGGATCCACTCCCTCTCACCCGCTGGTCCCAATACCCCATCCACTCGGAGCCCTTCGCGGCCAGCTCGGCCCAGTCCACGTCCGCCACCACCATGCTGCGCTTCACCTCACCGACCCAGTCCGGCACCGAGTCGGCGGGAAGATCGCGCCGGGCGGGAAGCCGGAACACCTTTCGCGCGGCGAGGAGCTGGGCATCAATGCTGCCCACGTAGTCGATGAATCGCTTCGCGGCATCAGGGTGGCGGCTGCCTCGCACCAGCCCGATCGCGTCGTCGATGACCACCGTTCCGCTGGCCGGAAATACGTAGCCGAACGGCATGCCCTTGTTCCGGCTGATCAGGATGTCGGGCAGGTCCCAGAGCGTCACCAGCCCTTCCTGCCGGGCGAGTTTCTGATCCAGGATCGAAGGATTCAGCGTGTACGCCTTGGTCTGGGCGTCGAGCCGGCGCAACCAGGCCATCCCGGGCGCGGTGTCACCGGGCCATCGCATCGCACGCTGGATCATCAACCCCCAGATGGCCCGCATGGTTCCACTGGCCACCGGGTCGCGGATCAGGACCTTGTTGGTCCACCGGGGATCCAGCACGTCGTCCCAGTCCCGGGGGGCGGCGTCAGGGGAAACGGCCTTGTTGTTGAAGGCGATGACCGCCGGCGTTTCGTACACCGGCCAGTAGGTGTCGTTGGGTCCCGCTCCCCGCGGGCTCACGTGCGCCGCCCACACCGGCCGGTAGGGTGCCAGCAGCGACTCGGCGACGCCGCGATCGAAGATCGTGGTGGGTCCGCCGAACCAGACGTCGGCCTGGGGGTTCACTTTCTCGAAGCGAATCCGGTCCAGGATCTCCTGGCTGCCCATGTCGAGCCAGCGGAGATCGATGTCCGGGTTCTTCGCTTCGAAATCTCTCTCGAGGAGAATGAGCTGGTCGCGGCCATGCGGAGAGTATGCCGTGACGGGCGTGCGACCATCGGCAACGCATCCGCCAAGGAAAACGAGGAAGGCCAGAAAAGCGGGCCGTTTTGTGCGTCCCGTGAGGGACCGTTGAGTGCCAAACGTTTTCAACTCAGAGCCTCAGAGACTCAGAGACTCAGAGGAACAGCACATATCAAATGGCATATGGCAGGTTTGATTGCGTGCCGACGGTTCGGTAGGCAGCCCGGATCGTAGGAAGAGTTGCCATTTGCCATCAGCCATATGCCATATGCCATATGCCATGTCTCTGAGTCTCTGAGTTGAAAATGGTGGGTCGTCAAGGAAGCCTAAGGGACCGCACCTTCACCCAAAGCCAGCAGATTGGCGAATAGACGAAACGCTCCCGGCACCCCGGCCGGCAACTCCCGGAAGAAAGCCACGCCGGTGTACACGTAGGTTCCTTTTCCGTACTTCGCGATCAACAACCCGCCCCGGAGCGGCGCCTCTCCAGGGTCCGCCATCTCCAGCACCGGCTGGTACCCGTCATCCCAGGTGTGCGCGAAGTAGAGGCCCCGCTCCTGCACCCAGCCGTTCCAGTCCTCCGCCCCGATCCGGTTCGGCCGGTTGGCGATCGGGCTCGCGGGATCGAGAAAGCGGACTGGCGCTGTCTCGTCGGTCACCCGGTCGTGGCTCACCGGCGGGCCCACCCGCGCGCCGCCCGCGGAATCGAGCACCAGCGGCTGGCCGCCCACGGTCAGCGGAAGCGGTGCGAAGTGGCCGTTGAAGAACACCTGCTGCTGGTACTGCACGATGACCAG
>JBDTTZ010000498.1:0-3943 GCA_040008015.1 Gemmatimonadota bacterium | reverse complement strand
AGAGTCGGCTATTGCCAAGATTCCCGGGACGCTGGGACGGCGTGAACTGATGATGTGTCCGGGGAGAAACCAGGGTTGAGGAAGCGCCTTATGATAGAAACCGCCGTTGGCGGCGTCAAGGGGGAGGCGAAGTGCAACAACTGACGCCGACCTTTTCGGCCTGGCGGGTCCTGCAAGCCGGTACCCGCGAAATCGTGGATGCTATTGTCGCGCCGGAGCATCGGGGCCCTTCCCCGGTCCTGGCCCAGGCGCTCAGGCAATGGAAGGGCGCCCACTACTGGCCGTCCCGGGATCACGGTCACCTGATCCTGATCCGGGAAACCGCGACCGGCGCCAGGCGGGAACGCTGGCTGGTCCACGCCTTCCTGATGGCCCTGACCGTGCTCTGCACCCTGGGCGCCGGCGCCATGCTGGCGGGGGTCTGGGCCCCGCCGGGGGTATTGGCCTACGCGGGGGACGTTAACCTGCTGGGCCGAGTCATCTACGAGATCGCGGCGATGGTGCAGGGCGGGGCCCAGTTCTTTCTGAGCATGTACACGGGTGATTGGCGAGAGGTACTGGCCGGCTGGTCGTTTGCCGCCCCGCTGCTGGGCATCCTGCTGGTGCATGAGCTCGGCCACTACTTCGCGGCCCGCCGCTACGCGATCGACACCTCGCCTCCGTTCTTCCTTCCGATTCCCCCAACCATATCCCCGATCGGCAGTCTCGGCGCCTTCATCCGCCTGCGCTCGCCGGTGCTGGATCGCCGCCAGCTGCTCGACGTGGGCGCCGCCGGCCCGCTGGCCGGCTTCGTGGTTGCCTTGGGGGTGATGCTGTGGGGTTATCTCACCTCCGCGCGGGTGCCCATCGGGATCGATACCGCCTCGACCTATGTGGTCTTCGCAGGTCGGACCATCGCACTGGGTGATTCGCTGCTGACCCAGGGATTTCGCGACCTGTTTTTCCCCGCCGCGCAGGCGGTCCACCTGAGCCTCCCCGCGTTTGCCGGCTGGGTGGGGATGTTCATCACCGGGCTCAACCTGCTCCCGCTGAGCCAGCTCGACGGTGGCCACGTGCTGTACGGCCTGCTGGGACGATGGCAGTCGTTCATGGGCCTGCTGACCCTGGTCGGCCTGCTGGTGCTTGCCCAGTATCACTGGACCTGGTATGTCTGGGTGGCGGTGGCGCTCATGCTGGGTGGCGGACGGGTGAGTCATCCTTCGGTCATGGCACCAGAGCGACCGGTGCCGAAGAGCCGGCACCTGATCGCGTGGCTCTGCATCATCGTCTTTGTGCTGACGTTCGTGCCGATCCCGTTTCAGGTGTAAGCTTCTTTCTATTGCGCAGTTAAGTGTTTGTATTATATTAGCTTGACGTCTGATAGCACCCTCTTCCTGCAGCCATTCTTGAGAGGACGTGCATGACAGCGCAGACCCTCCGCCACATCGCCAACGATCCCCGCGAACCTGTCATTCACGATCTCCCCTCCCTTCGTTTCGATGGTACCCAACTTTTCGTCAAATTGAGTGTCCGCCAGGCCGAGGATGGCATGTGGCGGGGGCGCCTGCATTTCTCGGATACGACGAACGGGGTGGAGCGGGAAACGGCGGAGATCATTTGCGCTCAATCACAACAGGACCTCTGGCAATCGGTGCGGGATCTCAGGGAGCACCATCTCAGAGACTTATATCGTTCCTTGCTCTGATTGAGGATTGAGGATTGAGGATTGAGGATTGAGGATTGAGGATTGAGGATTGAGCATGGAGCATTGAAGATTGAAAAGCAGGTGTTACATCCTCAATGTTCATTCTTCAATGTTCAATGTTTTCATGGGGGAGTATGAGCGAAGACCGCATCAACAAGCTGCGTCATGATATTTCCAACCCGCTCTCCGCGCTGCTGGCGGAGACCCAGTTGCTGCTGCTCAACGAATCCCAGCTCGACGCTGAAACGGTTGCCAGTCTGCGGGAGATCGAGGCGCTTGCGGTGCGAATGCGAACGATTCTCCGGGAAGACTAGGATTGCGTCGGCGTTTTCGGTTGCGGGTTCCGGTGCCCAGCCGGGCCGGGCCGCGTTGTTTCAGGACGCCCGGGTGGGTGTGGCCGGGGCGGCGGCAGCTGGCGGCGCTGCGTTCTTCCCCAGGTAGAGCGCGCCGTTAAGGAGATAGGCCACCAGGAAGACCACGCTGGCCGAGGATACGAAGAGCCGAAGCTGGAAGCTCCCTTCCCCCGCGGACACAAATCCCTCGATGGTTCCCGCGATCAACAGCATCAGGATGACAGCCCCGATCATGCGGACGGCAATCCTGCCTCGCTGAACCAGTGCTTCCGCGCGGGTGGCCCGGCCCGGGATGATGAAGGACAGTCCCAGCAGCAACCCGGCGCCGCCCGCCACCCAGATGGCGAACAGCTCGAGGAATCCGTGCCCCATCACGAACCTCAGGATGTACTCCAGCACGCCCACGTTCTGGAAATGACCGAGCACGGTCCCGAACAACAGCCCGTTGAATCCGAGGGAGAGCAGGGACCCCACGCCGACAAATACGCCGGTGGCAAAGCAGATGAACGAGACGAGGATGTTGTTCTTGATGATGAACGAGGCCATGGCCGGCCGGCGCTCAGACTCGGTTTCCGCGTAACCGCGACCGTGGGCGATCTCGGCCCGGGCCTGCTCCGCGCGCAGCAGCATGACATCGGGCAGCAGCTCGGCCGCCTGCGCGGGTTGTTGCCGCAGCAGGAGGAATCCGCCCGCCGCCGGGACCGCAAAGGCGAGGAAGGCGGCCAACACGTAGCGGCGTGCGGTGATGATCGCCGCCGGGCACTCCCGGAGCAGGATGTGCCCGAGCCGGCGCAGCGTGGGCCGCGGATCGCGGTAGAGGGCGTTGTGCCCCGAGGACACCAGGCGCTCGAGCTGAAACAGCACGCTGGTGGATGCCCCGTAGGTTCGGGCCCGAGCCAGGTCTGCGGCAAGCTCCCGGTAGCGGGCGGCGAAGTCCGGCAGCTCGTCGGCGCCGAGGCTGTCGAGTCCCTTGCCGGTGACCCGGGTCGCGAGGGTGTGAAATTCCTTCCAGCGGGCCTGTTTCTGGGCGACAAAACGCTCGGCAAGGCCGGCTCCGCCGGGACGGGAGATCACGAAGCGGCCCTGGCGCCGGTCCAGCTCCAGGCGATACAGCTGGCGCAAAAACATCAAGTCCCGCAGCGGACGGACCGGGTAGCGCTCGGCGAAACGGCCGGCCAGCCGGGTCGCCAGGCGATCCCGCGAGGCTTCGTCGAGGGTGGCGGACCGCTCGATGAACTCCCGGAGCAAGCGGAATTCGGCGTCGTCCAGCTCGGGGGCACCCAAGTCGTCGCTGACCGAACTGGGCGTGGTGCTGACTTCGGCCGCGGCCCCGGCCGGGGCCGGGCGATCCCGAATGACCACGGTTCCCGCCACCATGTCACCCAGTCGTTTTGCCCGGGGGTGAAAGAGGATCAGGGCGAGGCCGGTGAGGTAGGGCGGCGGCAGAAAATCGGCGATACGGAGCAGGTTGCGAACGGCGGCGGAGCTGAACGTGACACCGTGGCCGGTGTCCCGGATGACCCGGATGCCCACCAGCTGCTTGCCCGGTGTCTGGCCCCCGCGCCAGGCTTCGAAGCCGGTGAAGTAGCCCCAGTAGACCGCGAAGTTCACCAGGATCAGGATGGCGGTGATCCACCCGCCAGGGGCGCTACCGACGACGGCGTCGGAGACCTGCTGGAACGCATAGGTCCAGACCAGGAGGATCAGGATATCAAGAATGGCCGCGAGGGCCCGGGAACCCAGGCCGGCGATCTCGATCTGCACGATGACGTGCTCCGGCGTCTCGATATCGAGCTGTTGCCGAAAATCCACGGGCTGGGTGATCATCGTCCCCTATGGTAACACCGAGTGTGGGGTCCAGCCATGCGGCAGAATCTCTTGCGCGCTCCCGGTTCCGGAGCGAACA
>JBDTTZ010000497.1:0-3746 GCA_040008015.1 Gemmatimonadota bacterium | reverse complement strand
TGGAGCGCCAGGTCGGTCTGGGTCGTGGCGGAGACGTTCTCCATCCCGCCGAAGGTGAAGTCGGGAATGATGGCCTGGTCGTACTTGGCCCACGGAAAAGTGACGCCCAGCACCCGGCTGTAGGTCTCGATCATGCTCGGCGTTTCGCCGAAGGTGCGCCACGTCGCATTCAGGGTATCGGCCAGCACGAAGTATTCAACCGGGA
Source organism: Gemmatimonadota bacterium (assembly GCA_040008015.1). Taxonomy (GTDB): domain Bacteria; phylum Gemmatimonadota; class Gemmatimonadetes; order Gemmatimonadales; family GWC2-71-9; genus DASYPP01. The sequence continues at coordinate 3,541 of JBDTTZ010000497.1, read as the reverse complement.
TCCCGCGCCAGTTATCCCGCAGGAAAACGTAGGGTCCCGCCACGATCGAGTAGAGATAGGTCGATGCCGCCTTTTCCTGCGACCAGTCCCACACCTGGTGGGCCCCATCCGGGCTTTTCGTCACCCCGACCAGCCGGCCGTTGGAGAGCACGCTCATGCTGGTGTCCGCGGTGACCATGATCTCCCACGTCGTCTTGTCGTTGGGCGCATCGTAGGTGGGGACCCAGCTCCGGGTCTCGATGGCTTCGCCCTGGGTCCACATGGTGTGGCGCCGGGGAACGAAGTACATCCCCCGCTCCGGCTTGCCATGGTAGGCGATGGCGAAGACCACCGTGTCACCCACCGCCGCCCGGCGGCCCAGGCGGACGGTGACGCCCGCGGTATCGGCGGTGAACCGCAGCCGCTTCCCGGCGGCGTCGCGCGTGGCGTCAATCACCAGGTTCGAGGCGTCGAGCCGGATCGCGTCGGTCGGCTGGGTGGTCACCACCAGCGTCGTGGTCACCACGCCCGACATGCTCCGCTGATCTACATCGAAGCTGATCTCGATCTTCTGGTGCTGGAGATCGAAAGAGTGCTGTCGCTGGGGCCAGGCGCGCAGGGGGGTGTATTCCCCGACTTGCCCGGTGGTCCTGGCCTGGGCGGAGAGGCCGAACGGCGCAAGGCAGAGCGCGGCGGCAGCAAGGCGCATGGAGCGAAACACGTGATCCCCTCTGAGGTGGTTGAAAGACAATCGACCCCTACTGCCGGCAGGGCGCACTGGGATCGCCATGCGGCTGGTTTACCAGCGGACGGTGACTCATGTTGCGACCTCAAGCGCGACATCATGGACCAGGGTGGCGACCCGAGCCAGGGCATCGTAGTCAATGCAGGACCACCGGAGCCCTTTGCGAATCGCCCGTTTTCAGCACGTAGTCAAGTAGGGCACGTAGGACACATAGAACAACAATTGTTACAACAGAGACTGAGCTAACGTGAACCGGGTGGATCGACAAAGCCATCTGTTTACCGAACTTACAGAGATCCTGCCGGTCGCGCTTGGAGGTAGACCCAGCGATTCCCTCCGCTCCACACCAGCTGGCCCGCGCGACGTTGCCGGTCGGAATACATCTCGTTGACCAGGAAATCAAACGTGAGCCCTTCGGGGTCGTTGAGGAACCAGTTGGGTTTGAGCACCAGGGTTACCCGACATCCTTCATCCTTCCCAGGGCCGAGATCCGGAGGCTACGACGCATAGGAGGGTTTCGTCATCCGGCGGTAGATCCAGTAGGCGATCATCAGCGCGAACAGGACGAAGAACACCTTGATCACCAGCGCCACGATGCCGATCGCGAGGCCGAGCATCGGGAGCAGGACGATGACCATGAGCTTCCAGGCCAGCACGGCGACGACGCCGGTGGCCGCGATTCCCAGCACAGGCTTGAGCATGATGGTCTCCCGTGAGTGAACGGAGTCAGGGCACCGATGGGGCGCGCCCCTTCAGGTTCTCGGACAGGAAGTTGTCTTCCACTTCCTGGAGCAGGCGGAAGCTTTGCATGTTGTACACCGCCCCGTGGTGGCCCGGCGGATAGATCCGGAGATCGGCATCGATACCCGCATCGGTCAGCGCGGTGAGCAGCTGCATGGTGTTCTGGGGATGTACGTTGTCATCCAGCATGGAGTGCACGATCAGCACCCGTCCCTTGATCTTCTTCACGTTGTCGATGACCGAGCTGCTGTCGTATCCCGCCGTGTTGTCCCCCAGCAGCCCCATGTACCGCTCGGTATAGATGGTATCGTAGTAGCGCCAGTCGGCCGGCGTGGAATTGGCGATCGCCATCTTGAACACCTCGGGGTACATCTCCAGGGTGTACAGTGCGCTGAAGGCACCATAGCTGCCGCCCATTATCCCGATATTGGATGCGTCCACGTATGGCTGTTTGGCCAGGTAGCGTGCCGCCTCCGCGAAGTCGTTGGCCTCCCAGCGGCCCAGGTGCTCGTAGACCACCTTCATGAACTTGCTGCCGTAATTATTGCTCCCCCGGTTGTTCAGCCCGACGACGACATAGCCCTCCTGGGCCAGCCACTGGGAGAACCCGCTGCTGCTGAAGCTGTTGTACACCTGTTGCGATCCCGGTCCGCCATAGATCGAGAAGATGACCGGGTATCGCCTGGTCGAATCGAAGTTGAACGGCTTGATCATGTTGCCGTCGACCCGCACCCCGTCCGAGGTGGTGAAGCTGAAAATCTCCGCCGGCGAATAGGTGTGGGTTTCCAGCCAGCGCGACGTGGCTGCGTTGTCTTCCATCTTCTTGAGCATCGAACCGCCGGTGGCCCAAAGCTCCACCTGCTGCGGCTGCCGTACCGAGGACCATCGGTCAATGTAGTACCGGGTGTCGGGCGACATGTTGATGCTGTGGTTCCCCGCCGGCTGGGTGAGGCGGCGCTTGCCGCTCCCGTCGAACTTGATCGCGTAGAGCTGGCGTTCGACCGGCGTGGCCTCGGTCGAGCTGTAGTAGATCATCTGTGCCTTCGGATCGATCCCTTCGATCCGGGTGACGCTCCACTGCCCGTGGGTAACCTGGTTGACCAGTTTCCCGGTGTAGTCGTAGCGATAGACATGCTGCCAGCCGTCCCGGTCCGAAATCCAGAAGAACTCCTTCCGGTCCGACGGAAAGGAGATCATGTCCTGGATCCCGGCGTAGAAGTCATAGACGTCGAGCCAGGTGTCGGAGGTCTGGGTAAAGACCTGCCGCCGTCCGCCGGTCCGCACGTCGAAGAAGAAGAGCTTCATCGTGTTCTGGGGGCGATTCAGCGTCATCACGGCGAGAGTATCGGGCTGGCTGGTCCAGTAGATCCGGGGAACGTAGAACTCGCCGGTCTCGCCGGTGTCCAGCCACACCTGCTTTCCGGTGTGGACATCCACCACCCCGATCTTCACCGTCGGGTTCGGGTCGCCCACGTTGGGAATCCGGATCTGGTCCCAGGTCGGGTGGGACCCGGAGTAGTCGGTCAGCTGCACCACCGGCTCGGCACTTTCGTCCAACTGCCAGTACGCCATGTAGCGGCTGTCCGGCGACCAGTTCCAGGCCTGGGCCATCCCGAACTCCTCCTCGTATACCCAGTCGAAGTGCCCGTTGTAGACCAGGTCATGCGCATCGTGGGTCAGCCGGGTCTCCCGGTGGCTGGCCATGTCGAATGCGTAGAGGTCGCCCTCCCGCTCCAATCCCAGCATGGAACCGTCCGGGGAGAGCTCGGCGGTTCGGGCGCCCTTGGCGGCCGGTTGCAGCGAATGATCGTCCACCGAATAGACGTAGTAGTCCGAGATGCCGGAGCGCCGGTAGATCGGCTTGAAGTTGGACTGGAACACCATGTGCCGGGAATCCTGCGCCCACTGGAAGGACTGGTACGCGAACGGCGCCGCCGTGTCCGGGAAGGCCATGCCTCGGGCGGAGAACAGCAGAGTGTCCTTGCCGGTGGCAGGATCCATCGCGCGGATCTGCTCGCCGCCGCTGTCTCCCCGGACAATAAACGAGAAGCGTTTGCCGCCGTCGATCCAGTTGAC
>JBDTTZ010000496.1:0-3127 GCA_040008015.1 Gemmatimonadota bacterium | reverse complement strand
CCGAGCGGCTCAGTCTCACCTCATCATTGTGGCGGAGTGACTTATGAGCGCACCACGCGGAGTGCTGGGCGTAATTGTCCTCAGCTCTGTCCTCGCCGTCGGACATCTCGAAGGACAGATCAGGGAGGTAAATGCCCACGTGGGAGAGCGGTCGGACTTCAGGTTCCAGGCCGGCGGTCATCTCGCCCTGGCTTTTCCCCAGGGCCAGTTCTCGGAGTTTGTGGACCTCGGCTACGGCCTTGGCGGCTGGGTCGCGGTCAACCTGGATCGGGAGGGGATGGTAGCCCTGAAGATGGATGGAAGCTTCCTGATCTACGGTCACGAGAGCCGGCGCCGCCCGCTCAGTCCCTCAATACCGTTCGTGAGCGTGGATGTGAGCACCAGCAATAACATCTACGCCCTGGGCTTTGGTCCTCTGATCACGCTGGGTCATGGCGCCATTCGGCCCTACTTCTCGGCGACCGCAGGGTTCTCCTACTTCGCCACCGAGTCCAGCGTCAAGGGCAGCAACAACACGGACAGCTTCGCCGAGAGCACCAACTTCGATGACTTCACCTTCGCCTGGACGGCCGGCGGTGGCCTCCGGATCCGGGTGAACCGTGGCCGGACGCCGGTATTCATCGACATGGCATCGGAATATCACAGGAATGGCCGGGCCAGTTACCTGACGGAAGGCAGCATCACCGATAATGGCAACGGATCCATTACGATCCATCCGATCGAAAGCGAAACCAACCTGATGCTGGTAAAACTCGGAGTGTCAGCAAGTTTCTGACGGCACAGGGACGCAGAGGGCGGGCCTGAGACCCGGCCCTGATGCCACCGCCCCTAGGCGCGATACACCCCCCACACTTCACGCAACGCGTCGCTGATCTCTCCCAGCGTTGCCCTCGCTCGCACGGCTTCGACGATCGGAGGCATGAGCGGAGCTGTGGAAGCGGCCCCTGCCTTGATCTCCGTCAACCGGCCGGCCACCGCATCGGCGTTCCGCCGTTTCTTCAATTCTCCCAGGCGCTGTTTCTGCTGGACCGCCAACGCCGAGAAATCCGGGGTGTGGATGGCCGGGGGAGCCGAGTCATCGGTGAACCGGTTCACCCCGACCACCGTCACTTCACCCGACTCCTGCGCCTGCTGGATCTCATACGCGCTGCGGGCGATGGTATCCTGGAAGAACCCCTTCTCGATCGCGGCGGCGGCGCCACCCATGGCATCGACCTGCTCGATCAGGTCGCGGGCTTCGCGCTCGATCCGGTCGGTGAGCGCTTCCACGTAATAGCTCCCGGCGAGCGGGTCCACGGTGGCGGTCGTACCGCTCTCATAGGCCAGGATCTGCTGGGTGCGGAGTGCCAGGGTCGCGGCCGCCTGGGTCGGCAGCGACAGGGCTTCGTCATACCCGTTGGTATGCAGTGACTGGGTGCCGCCGAGTACGGCGGAAAGACCCTGCACCGCCACCCGGATCACGTTATTCATCGGCTGCTGGGCCTGGAGCGTCACCCCGCCGGTCTGGGTATGAAAACGCAGACGGGCGGTGGCATCGTCGGCCTGGAACCGCTCCCGGGCAAGCCGTGCCCAGAGCCGCCGAGCGGCGCGAAACTTCGCGGCCTCTTCGAAGAGGTCGTTGTGGGCCGCAAAGAAAAATGAGAGCCGGGGACCAAAAGCCGCGAGCGGAAGACCGGCCGCCAGCGCCCGCTTCACGTACTCCAGCGCATTGGCCAGGGTAAAGCCGACCTCCTGCACCGCGGTCGCCCCGGCCTCCCTCATGTGGTAACCGCTGATCGATATTGGATTGAAATTCATCTGCTCTTCGGCCACGAAGCGGAAGATGTCGGTGACCAGCCGGAGTGAGGGCTCCGCCGGATAGATGTAGGTCCCCCGCGCGATGTACTCCTTCAGCACGTCGTTCTGCACCGTGCCGGTCAGGGCCAGGCGGCCGATCCCCTGCTCTTCACCGACCACGACGTACATCGCCAGCAGGATCGCCGCGGTGGCATTGATCGTCATGGACGTGGAGACCTTGTCGAGCGGGATCTCCCGGAAGAGCGTCGCCAGATCGTCCACGGTATCGATGGCGACGCCGACTCGTCCGACTTCCCCCTCGGCCATCGGGTGATCGGAGTCGTAGCCCATCTGGGTCGGGAGATCGAACGCGGTGGAAAGACCGGACTGGCCCGCGGCAAGCAGTTGGCGAAACCGGCCGTTGGTTTCTTCGGCGGTGCCAAACCCGGCGTACTGGCGCATGGTCCAGAGCCGGGTGGTGTACATCGTGGGGTACACGCCCCGGGTGAACGGGAACTGGCCCGGCGCGCCGAGATCATGGGCGGGATCACTCGGCCAGTCCCTGGGACTGTAGCATGGCTTCGGGGAGGGAGGCATTGGGTAAGGTTAGTGGTTCACCACGGGTAACCCACCGAAACAAACGGATGGCTGCGTCAAAATGGTTGGCCAAGCGTGAAAATGGTTACCGCCCTCGAATTGGGAATGCTTATAGAGCAGTAGCCTGGCCATGGTGACTCCCATACCTGTCCGATATGCCGATTCGAACCCAACCGGAGCTGCTTCAGTCAGCGATTACCGAGACCGTCATCCGGTCATTCTTCGACATATACAACGACCTTGGTACGGGATTTCTTGAGAGTGTGTATGAAAGGGCCTTGGCCAATGTGCTGACCGAGGTTGGACTTGCTGTCGAGCGCCAAACACCCATCAAGGTTTGCTTCCGGGGCAATGAGGTCGGCACATTTCGAGCTGACATGGTCGTCAATCAGGCTGTTATCCTCGAACTGTAGACGGCAAAGAGAATTCACGGAAGGCACATCGCCCAGTTGGTCAATGTCATGCAAGCGACCGCGGTCGAAGTGGGACTCCTCCTGAACTTTGGGCCCAGGCCCGAATTTAGGAGAGTGATCCTCACCAACGACAGAAAGCGCCATCTTCTGCCCGAATAGAGACTCAAGACGACCCAAAGCTGATCCGTTTGTTTCGGTGCGTTACCCGTGGTGAGCAGTTAGTGCTACTTCCGCGTGTTGAGCAACAGCTCCCCAGCCTCCACCCGCCTCAGCGTATCCGCCACAAACGCGACATCCTCCCGCGACCCGATCACCAGGGGCGTCCGCTGGTGCAGCGCTTC
>JBDTTZ010000495.1:0-7301 GCA_040008015.1 Gemmatimonadota bacterium | reverse complement strand
TGGTGGCCAGCCCGGCGACGAACATGGCGCCGACCGCGGCCAGGGGGCGCTCCCGCAGGAGGGTCTCGACCGAGAACAGAAGTGAGGTTACGGATCCGGACACCGCGGGAAATCTAATCGGTGACGGCGCGCACGCGCTGGAGCGGAAGGCTTACCTCACATTAGTAGACCCGCGGGCCGGCAGCCGGCCCGCTTCTCGAATCAGGGGGGGGCAAACGCCACGCCATTCCAAGCCAGCATCCACAACCGCTCCGGATACGGAGACGGCGAAAGGCCCAGCGACCGGAACCCGGTTCTCCGCCGCTGAAATCCATGAGAACGTCCGACTGGCCGCCGAGGAGGAGTTGCGGCGACCCTCTGTCGAGTTGCTGTGGTCCGCGATCGCCTCCGGCCTGACGATCGGTTTCAGCTTCGTCTTCGCCGCCTGGCTCAGCACCCTGGTCGCACCCGACCATGCGGGATTTGCGGTGGCGATGGGCTATCCTCTCGGATTCATCTTCGTGGTGCTGGCCCGCAACCAGTTGTTTACCGAAAACACCCTGGAGCCGGTGATCCCGCTGCTCAACGACCGCAGCCTCGCCATGCTCCGCAGCGTCGCGAGGCTCTGGGCCGTTGTCCTGCTGGGCAATCTGGCTGGTGCCCTTTGTTTTGCCCTGCTGGCGGCCCGCACTCCGATGTTCGATGCCGTCATGACCGGGGCGATGCGCGCCGTGGCGGGCAAGGCCACGGCCGGGGGGTTCTGGGCGGTCGCGTACCTCGGCATCTTCGCGGGATGGCTCATCGCCCTCATGGCCTGGCTGGTCTCCTCCACCCGATCCACGGGAGCCCAGATTGTCCTGGTCTGGCTCACCACCGCTCCGATTGCGGCCTTCAACTTCCGCCACTCGATTGCCGGATCGGTGGAGGCTTTTTACCTCGCAGCGTCGGGGCTGACATCCTGGTCGGTGATGCTGCTGGAATTCGTAGTACCAGCCGTCATAGGGAACGTGATCGGCGGGGTGATCCTGGTGGCATTCCTGAACTACGGACAAGTCTCGACCATCATGCAGGAGGGCGGGATCGGCAGGGTGAGGAGCGGACGGTGAGAGGAACGATCGACAACCGGAGACTGAAACCGGATCAGTAGTTCCCGGCCACGTACGCATCCAGTATCCGGAGGAATTCCGGCACGATGGCGTCGCCCTTGAGAGTGACGGCGAGTTTTCCATCGACGTAGACCGGCGCTCTGGGCTCCTCGGCAGTTCCCGGCAATGAGATCCCGATGTTGGCGTGCTTGGACTCGCCGGGCCCGTTCACCACGCAGCCCATCACGGCCACCCGCAGCTCCTCGACGCCGGGACGCTCGGCGCGCCAGACCGGCATCTGATCCCGGAGATAGCGCTCGATGTCCTGGGCCATCTGCTGGAAGAAGGTACTCGTGGTCCGGCCACAGCCGGGGCAGCTGGTCACCTGGGGCGTGAAGCTGCGCAGACCCAGCGACTGGAGCACCTGCTGGGCAACCTGCACCTCTTCCGTCCGGTCGCCGCCGGGTGCCGGCGTCAGCGATACCCGGATGGTGTCGCCGATCCCTTCCTGGAGCAGGATGGAGAGTCCCGCGGTGCTGGCGATGATCCCCTTGGAGCCGAGCCCGGCCTCGGTGAGACCGAGATGGAGCGGATAGTCGCAGCGCGGCGCGAGCAACCGGTACACGTCCACCAGGTCCTGCACCCCGGAGACTTTCGCGCTCAGGATGATGCGGTCGTGAGGCAAGCCGGTGGTCTCCGCCAGCCGGGCCGAGCGCAGGGCGCTCTCCACCATCGCATCCATCGTCACCGCGCGCGCATCTTTGGGATCGGGTGATGCGTGGTTGGCGTCCATCATCTCGGTGAGGAGATTCTGGTCCAGCGAGCCCCAGTTCACCCCGATGCGCACCGGCTTCCCGTTGGCGATCGCCACCTCGACGATGGCGCGAAAGTTCTCGTCGTGCCGCTTGCCGCCGACGTTGCCCGGATTGATCCGGTACTTGGCCAGCGCCCGGGCGCAGTCCGGGAAACGGGTGAGCAGGAGATGGCCGTTGTAATGGAAATCGCCGATGATCGGCACCCGCACCCCGCCCCGCTCCAGTTGGGAAACGATGTCGGGAACCGCCGCGGCGGATTCCTCGTTGTTCACCGTCACCCGCACCAGCTCGCTGCCGGCCCGGGCCAACGCCGCGACCTGCTGCACCGTGGACACCACGTCCGCGGTGTCGGTGTTGGTCATGGATTGGACGACGATGGGATGGCAGGAGCCGACCGGCACACCGCCCACCTGGACGGTTACCGTTTGGCGACGACTGACAGTTGGCATAGCCCGGAATATAAGCCATGGTTTGCGTCCCGCCGGGTTCCTTCCAGGGCGGTCGTTTTCAACTCAGAGACTCAGAGACTCAGAGTAGAGGAAACCATGAAACATTCTCTGTGTCTTTGAGTCTCTGAGTTGAAAACGGTGGGTACCGGAGGAAGCGTGCGGGCGACGGCAGGCGGGTCAGCGGGCGATCAAGAACTCCGCCTCACCAATCGCCTGAACCTCATCCTCGTCCAGAACCAGATCGCCCGCGGACATCGCGTCGCGCGCGTGTTCCGGCGTTCGCGCGGCCGGAATCGGGATCACGCTGGGTCCCTGCGCCAGCACCCAGGCAATCACCACGGCATGGGTTGAAACCTTGTAGCGGGCCGCGATCGGTTTCACGACGGGATGGTCGGGTAGCTTCTTGTTGAGCCTGGCGCCGCCGACCGGGCTGTAGGCCAGGAACCCCAGTCCATTGGCCCCGCAGTAGTTCACGACTTCCTCCCTGATGCTCTCCCGAAAGAATGGATTGAGCCGGTTCTGCACCGTCTGGATCGGATGGACCTCGCGCGCCGCTTCGATTTCCTCGACCGAAACGTTCGAAATCCCGATCCATCGCACCTTGCCGCGACGCACCAGCTCGGCCAGTGCCTCGATACTTTCGCGGAACGGCACCTGCGGATCCGGCGCATGCAGCTGGTAGAGCTGGATCTGGTCCACTCCAAGGTTCTGCAGCGAGCGGTCGCAGGCCCGGAAGAGGTGCTCCGGCCGGCCGTTCCGGGTCCACGCGCCGTCGGGCCGTTCCATCCCGCCCTTGGTGGCGACCAGGATGGTTTCGCGGGGACCCTTCCAGCTCTTGAGCGCGGCGGCGATCAGCCGCTCGTTGTGGCCCAGGTCGAGGTGGGAGAGACAGTAGACGTCAGCGGTATCGATCAGGGTCGCGCCGGCATCGAGAGCGGCGTGAATGGCCTGGATACCTATGGGCTCAGTGGGGCGTCCATCGATGGAAAGCGGCATGCCGCCGAAACCGACGGAGGAGACCTGCGGGGCGTTGGGGCCGAGAGGACGGGTTCGCATTGAGATTGATGTCATGACAATCCACCAGCGTTTTCAGATCGATTTGCGAACGAACTGCAGCACTTCATCCCGGACCTGGTAGTAGATCGCCATCCCATGACCACTCCCGGGAGTGAGCCGCGGCGTCACGTGAGAGAGGCCCTTGCTCCAATCGCGGACATTGTCGGCGCCGGAAAACGGGTCGCCTTCGGACGAAGCGAGAAGGCAGGACGCGGTCAGTCCCTCCACGGCCTTCCGGATCCGGGCCGGCGCGTTGTCGCCAAAGGCGAGGGCGCCGGCGGCGCCGAAGGTGAGGAGACCCTTCAACCCGGGCACCCGGGGCGCGGCCAGCAGCGCGCCGCTGCCGCCGATACTGGATCCGACCAGCAGCATGCGTGACGGGTCCACGAAATTCTGCGCCGCGCCCCATCCGGCGACCCGGAGAATGTCGTCGTCGATCCGGTGAAATCCCACCTTGGCAATGCTCGCCATGAACGCCGTGCCGAACGCCTCCAGGGTAAAGCCATACGGCGTGTCGATGACGACCGGCCCGGAGGGGCCGGTGATCGAGGCGCCATGTCCCCGAAGGTCGAAAGCCAGGGTCGCGATACCGAGGTCCAGGAGATCGTCGAGCAACGGCCCGTAACTGTCACCGGTCGCGGGATACTGGTGGGCCAGGACGGCGAGCGGGTACTTGGTGCCGGGGGCAGTCTCCGGATAGGCGAGGATCCCTTTCAGGACGACGCCGTCGGCCGTGGCGACCGACAGTTCCAGTGGAGAGAGAGGCGGGATCATAGATAGATAATCAAGAGGCTGTCATTCCGAGCGGAGCGAGGAATCTCAAGGATTGGTTTGCGCTTTGAGCTTGAGATCCCTCGTTACCCTCGGGATGACATCAGGAAAGTCCCAGCTGCTTCTCCAGTCTGAACCACTCCTCCGGCCGGAGCAGCCCCTCGGTGCGCAGCGGCTCCAGCGCCTTTGCAATCTCTTCCCGCCCTCCATCAATGCGGCGGTCGCGCAGCTCGCCGACCATCCGGGCAAACCGCTGATCGAACCCGGTGGCATCGAGCTCGCCGTTCTTGCGCATGGCACTCAGGCGCCGGACTTCCTCGGCCAGACGGGTCGGCGAAATCGACTTTAGCGTTTTTTCATCGGGCTGATCGGTGCTCATGCAAACTCCAGTTTTCGTGGTAGGCCAGAGAAGCTACGGGCTTCAATCCTTTGGTGCAATGTACTCCATGTCCGCGGTCAGCCGCACCGCCGGGTCCACCCGGAACACCCGGTCAAAAATATCTCTCGCCATGGCGGCGGCCCCGGCCACGTCCTGCCCGAAGTCCACCTGGATGAATTCCCGCACCGGGCCGTCGGGCGTGTCTTCCACCGTGTAAGGAACCCGGCGGCTTTCCAGCAGGCTCTTCACCTGGTCATAATAGGGTTCCGACCACGTGGTAAGCGGGAAATCCATCTGGATGCCATCCTTGGCCCCTTCCTTCATGTACTTCGAAAACTCGACGAACCGCTGGTCTCCCGGCAGCTCGAAGACCAGGAAGCCGAGATCGTAGCCCCGCTCCAGCAACATGGTGATCAGCCGGGCCAGGTCGCCCAGGCTGATCTCTTCGAGATGTTCACGGGGCCGGGGCCGGCGGTAGAGAAAGACACCGGCAAGCAACGCGGTCATGCCGAATATCAGGGCCAGGATGAGGGGATGGCTCAAGGGCGCTCCGGGATGAGGAGGTCATCGAAAGCTAGAGTAATATGGTACCCAAGAAAAACGGAGGCGCGAGCGCCTCCGCCTTGCCGATGACACGAACCCGCCTTACTCGGCCGGATCCCGCTGCCGAGTCCGCGCAACACCGCTGACGATCGCCAGCCCCAGCAGCACCACAGCTCCGATTCCGATCCATACCCCGGGAATCCCCAGCTGCACCGCTCCCCAGGCCAGGCCCCCGATAACCACGATGAAGCCGACCAGATAGAGACCGAACGACATGCGTAACCTCCGTGAAGGACGGCCGGCAACCCCCCGCACTCCCAACGTAGAGGAAATCCCGGGGTGATTCGGTGACCCATGACACCCCGTGGCTCACCGGGCGAAGATCCTTTCCGGGTCCTTGAAAGACTTGAATTCCAGCCCGTTGCCGCTGGGATCCAGCACGAACATGGTCGCCTGCTCTCCCACTTCCCCCTTGAACCGGATGTACGGCCCCAGCAGGAACTCCACCCCGCGCGCCCTGAGCCGGGCCGCGAGGCCCTCCCATGCGCTCCATTCCAGGATCACCCCGAAATGACGGACCGGCACCTGTTTCCCGTCCACCGGGTTGGTCGCGACAGTCCGCGCCTCGTCCGGCGCCAGGTGCCCGGTGATCTGGTGGCCGAAGAAATTGAAATCGATCCAGTGGTCGCTTTCCCGGCCCACGGCGCAACCGAGGTGCTCCACGTAGAAACGCCGGCTGGCCTCGAGATCGAGCACCGGAAACGCGAGATGAAACGGCGGCTGCGTCAACTGTTTCTCCGATGATTGTTTGGTCATGGAAAAGGGTAAGCGGTCAAGGTCCTCGGGCGATCCCGCCGGGCAGCGTACTCAGCAGGCGAGTCACCAGCCGCCGCGGCGAACGGATGACCGGGTGGAGATCCATGGGGACCGGGGCCCGCAACAGCGAGTCGGCGCGCTCGCGCAGCTGGTTATAGCGCCGCGCATCATCGGTGCGATCGAACTCCAGCGTGCCACCCTGCACCGCGAACCGGCCGGCGACGTCTTCCAGCACGCTGATCGCATCGCCCATCGCGTGGATCACGTCATCAATCCGGTCCGATTCATCGAACGGCTCCATCCGGTTCCCGGGGCGAGATGTTCCGCTTTCGGCCAGGCGGCGCATGTCCACCCGGTACGCCTGGATGCTGTTCAGCAACGCGTCCACCTTGCGGCGGGCGCGGAGCACGCCGGCGGGCGTGCCAAAATCCCGGGCCGGGTCCCACATGAGCGCGCCGGCCAGCCGGAGGCTGGTTTCCAGGTCTGATTCCGGTCCCCCGCCGGGAATTCCCTGGAGCTCGAGCGTTCCCACGTGAGGCGCAGTGTCCTCCGAATCAACCCGGAAACGCGGCATCACTTCCGTCACGGCGCTCTCCGGCGGAGGAGGAAGGACCCCCGGCGCATGGGATGGATTGGATGGTGTCGCGGCCGGCGTCGCGGCTGGGGTCGCGGCGACGGTCTTTTCGCCGGCGGTGGACTTGGCGTTTCCCGATCGAGCTTTCAGGAAATACCCCAACGCGATCAGCGCCGCGATTCCACCGAAAACCAGGACCCGGCGGCTGGGAAGCGCGAAGGGAAGCTTGAAACTGCGCTTCGGCGGGGGCGGCTCCGGAACCGGCTGCTTCGCCGCCGCCGACTGTCGCCGCTCCACCTCGGACGGAGCTTTCTTGACCCGGCGCTCATGCAGACGTGGCGGTGGAGTAATATCCAGCCGTGAGGGACGAGCGGCAGGGACCTCGGCTCGCGGCCCCTCGGGCAGCAGCTCGATGTTCGCGAGAACGTCGGGTTCCGGCTCTGGCTCCGGCTCCGGCTCCGGCTCCGTCGTTTCATCCGGTTCCTCGGAAGCATCCGGAGTCGCATCGGTCGCGGGAGGAATGAACTCGTGGGCGGCCGCCAGCATCACCTCCTGGGGCTCAGGAACCGGGGGCTCGGCCTCCGGCTCGACCGCTGGAGCATCCTGCTCAGGGCTGTAGGACCCGATCGACTCCAGCGCCTGGCGCGCCGCGGGGTGCGCCGCCAGCGAGACCCATTCGTTGCGCTCGGCGTGCCACACTTCGACTTTCGATGGCAGCCGATTCTCCCTGAGTGCCCGGATCAGCCCGTCAGGGATCGAGAGTGTCACCTCTCCCTTGCCGGGAATACGGAGCCGCAGGTGATCGGTCAGGGCAAGCTCGGGTCAGGAGTTCAG
>JBDTTZ010000494.1:0-6013 GCA_040008015.1 Gemmatimonadota bacterium | reverse complement strand
GCGTGCTGCTGGTGTTCCAGCTGGGCCAGCCCCGGATCTTCTTCTCGATGGCGCGCGACGGCTTGCTCCCCAAGTTCATCGCCAAGATCCATCCCAAGTACAAGACCCCGTGGGTCGGCACCATCATTACCGGCGTCTTTGTGGCGGGCTTTGCGGCGTTTGCCAATATCGCCGAGGTGGTGGACCTCACCAACATCGGCACCCTGTTTGCCTTTGTGCTGGTTTCGCTGGGCGTGATCCTCCTGCGCTACCAGGAGCCCACCCGGGTTCGCCCCTTCCGGGTGCCCTGGGTACCGATTACGCCGCTGATATCGATCGTGGCCTGTCTGTACCTGATGTTCCAATTGCCCCGGATCACCTGGATCCGTTTCGGCCTCTGGCTGGTGCTGGGGCTGGTGATTTACTTCCTCTACGGGATCCGGCATAGCCGGCTGCGGAAGCAGGATGATGCGAGGCAAGCTTAACCTCGAGTAGGGCACACATAGGGGCGGGTCTCAGACCCGCCCCTATGTGGTTTGGGCCAGATTCTCCGCCATATGCAACGCCCCCAGCGCCGGCTCGATGGTATCGGCGATCACCGTAAACCGGTTTTCGTCCGCCAACCGTTGGTTGATCAGGGTACGCAACGGCCGGTCCGTGCTCAGAATTCCCCCGGCCAGGGCTATCGCGACCGGCTCTGATTCGGGAAAGTGGGGCAGCAGACTCTTCGCCAGCTGGCAAAGCTCCCGCGCGGCGTAGTCCACAATCCCTTGGGCCACAACATCGCCGTCCGCAGCCGCCTCCAGCACCGCCGGGGCCAATGAGGAGACCTGGGAAGTGTTGGCATTCACCGCCCAGGAGATCAGCTCTTCGAAGGTTTCCACCCGGGCCGCGGCGAGAAGCCGGGCACTGAGCGTGGTGCGCGGGCCCCGGTCGTCCGCCGCTCTGCTGCATGCGCTCAGGGCTGCCCGCCCGATGGCGTACCCGCTCCCTTCATCTCCCATCTGCCATCCGTAGCCGCCCCGGCGGTGGAGCCTTCCCTGGGCATCCCGGCCGATCGCGATGCTGCCGGTGCCCGCGCTCACCACGATCCCGCTGCCTTTGCCGAACGCCGCGGCCAGCGCGATCTCGATATCGGTGGTGACCAGCACCCGCTTGACGATGCGCTCGCTCCGGAGCGAGCGCTCCAGCTCGAGCCGTTCCTGCTCCCGCCCCGCGCCCGCCGCTCCCACGACCAGCACTTCCGCTTCGAGTACGTTCGCCGCCGTAAACGCGCGCCGAACCGCGTCGGCGATGGCGCTGGCCGCCGCCAGCGCCCGGCCGGGCCGGATCGCGCCGGGTGAGCCCTCGGCTCGACCCAGGATCGCGTGCCCGTCTCCGATCACGACCGAGGTCTTGGTCCCGCCCGCATCGGCTCCCACCAGGATCTGGGTCATGCCGGGCTGTCCTGCCGAATCGGCCGGAACCCGCCGGCCAGCACGCCGAAGGTGATCGTCAGCAGGGTGCCGATCGGTACGTACCAGGGCCATGCCAGCCGGCCGAAGGGCTCCAGCCACAGGAGTCCCTGCATCGTGGCCAGCTTCTTGGCGAAAATGAGGATGAGCATCAGCGGAATCGTAATCGAGATCGCGAGAATGATGTCGGCCCCGGTGGCGCGCCTGGAGCGGGCGGCGAGGATGTAGGTGCCGAGCAGCGCGCCGTAGGTGACCGACGCAATGGAAAGGGCAAGCACCACTACCGGCGTTTCGTTGTGACTCGTGTAATAGTGAAAAAAGAGGGCCCCGCCCATCAGGATGACGCCCCAGAACGCCGACATCACCTTGCCGACCTTGAGCAGGTGCCGCGGGTCGGTGCGGCCGGTCCAGCCCGCGTACAGGTCGTAGGTGACCGACGAGGCCATGGAGTTGATCGCGGAGCTGTGGGTGCCCATCGCGGCGGCCAGGATTCCGGCGACGACCAGCCCGGCCAGGCCCACGGGTAGATGCTCGATGACGAATTGGGGGAAGACCTTGTCGGCCGGGATCTCGGTCCCCGCGAAACCGGCGGCCCAGATGGCCGACCCGACCAGCAGAAAGAGCAGGAACTGAAAAATTACCATGACGCCGGATCCGATGAGTGCCCGGCGCGCCGATTCCAGCGAGCGCGACGCAAGCAGCCGCTGAACAATCAGGTGGTCGGTCCCGTGCGAAGCCGCCGACAGCAGCGCGCCGCCGATCAACCCGCCGAGGAGGGTGTACGTCGTGGTCAGGTTCACGCTGGTGTCGATCAGCTTGAGCTTGCCGCTGTTGGCGGCGAGGTCAAACCAGGCGCCGGCGCCGCCCGCCATGTGCCAGGCCACCAGCAGCGCGCCGATACCGCCCGAGAGGTATACCAGCAGCTGCATTACGTCGGTCCATACCACCGCCTTGAATCCGCCGAACCAGGTGTACACCATGGTGATGACGCCGACCGCGAGAATCGAGGTTGGTATGCTCCATCCGGTGACCAGGGCCATCGGAATGGCGCTGGCGAACACCCGGACCGCGTCGCCCAGCGCCCGGGTCACCAGGAACACGCACGAGGTCAACCGCCGGGTACCGATGCCGAAGCGGGATTCCAGCCGCGCGTAGGCCGTCTCCTGGTTACCGCGGAAATATCCCGGCAGCAGCCAGTACGCCACGCCGATCCGGCCGATCAGGTACCCGAATGAGAGCTGGAGAAAGGTGAGGTTGCCCCGGGCCCCGATTCCCGGGACCGAGATGACGGTGAGGGCAGAAGTCTCGGTCGCGACGATGGACAGCAGGATGGCGAAAGTGGGGAGGTCGCGCGAGCCGAGGAAATAGTCGCCCGCCGTCTTCTGAGACCGCGCCACCCACAGGCCAATGCCGATGGAGAGCACGAGGTAGACGATGACGACAACGAGATCCGGCGTGGACAGGTTAGACCTCGTACGCTAAGAGTGACAAGTGACAAGTGACAGGTGACAAGTACAAAAAAAGAGAGTGAGAAAGAGATAGACTATCTCACTTCTCACTCTCCACAGGATTGCACAGTGACCTTGTTACTTGTCACTTGTCACGTGTTACTAGGCGGTAAAGCTGGTGCCGCAGCCGCAGCCGCCGGTCGCGTTCGGATTGTTGAAGGTAAAGCCGGAACCCTGCATCGACGAGGTATAGTCGATGGTGACGCCATTCAGGTACTGGGCGCTGAATCCATCGATGAATACCCGGGTATTGTTGATCTCGAGCACCATGTCGTCTTCCAGGGCGCGCTCTTCGATATTGAGGCTGTACTTGAATCCGGAGCACCCGCCGGGGAGCACGCTCACCCGGAGTCCGGCGGTTTCCGCGGGGACCTTTTCAGTCTCCATGAATTTGACCACTTCCTGCGCGGCCCGGTCCGTCAGATTGACCAGGAGGCCGGTAGGCTGGGTCGTTTGCTCGGTCTGCTGTTCGCTCATATGCCCATTCTCCTTGTCGTTACGGCCCCGAATCGGGCCGTAAGTCAGCTTCTGGTCTAAGCATAAGTGGTTGTGGAGGTTAAGTCAAACTTCAGTGGCCCCTCCCCAGCGACTCCAGGTCCCGCACTACCCGGTCCGCCACCCCCCGCCGCACCGCGCTCATCCGGTTGTTCTCCCGGCTCGGGTGAACCCGGTTACTCAGGAGAACAATCACCAGTTCCCGGTTGGGATCGATCCAGATGGAAGTGCCGGTAAAGCCGGTGTGACCGAAGCTGTTGGGAGAGAGCAGTGGCCCGGATCCGGGACCCGGAGGGGTATCCCATCCCAGGGCCCGGCTGGAACCGGCCGGGATGTTCTGCTCGGTGAGAAACGCGGCGACTGTTCTGGCGGAGATTTCCGGCGTGATGCTTCCGGCGCGTGCGGCCGCGAGCAGCCAGTCGCCAAAGTGCAGCAGGTCGGTCGTGGTGCTGAACAACCCGGCGTGTCCGGACACCCCGTCCAGCCGGGCCGCGTTCTCGTCGTGCACCTCGCCCCTGAGAATCCGGCCCCGCCACGGGTCATTTTCGGTGGGAGCGATTCGAGCCAGCCAGCTGTCCGGCGGCAGGTAGCGCGAGGACATCATGCCAAGCGGGGTGAAGACCTGCTCGGCGAGCACCGAATCGAGTCGCTGATGGTAGACGGCTTCCACCGCCTGGGTCATCACGATGGCGCCGAGGTCGGAGTACTTGAACCGGGTGCCGGGGAGAGTGTCCAGCGGCGTGGTGTCGGCCAGGGCGAATGCCTCGGCTCGCGTCGCGGTTTCCTTGTACAGCGGCCGCCAGTCGGGTAGCCCGCTGGCATGGACCAGCAGCATCCGCACCGTCACCCGCGACTTGTTGCGGCCGGTGAATGCCGGGACGTAGCGCTGGATCGGGGAGTCGAGACCGATGAGCCCGCTATCCACCGCCATCATCATGGCCGTAGTGAGGCCGATGACCTTGGTGAGAGACGCGAGATCGTACACGGTGGTGCCGTCGGGCCGGGTGGAATCGTCGATCCCGAGGCGGCCGGTGCCGTGGACGTACCAGTCCCCGTGAAAGCTGATGCCGAGGACGGCCCCGGGCGCCGCACCACCGGCGATGGCGGAGTCGAGGTAGGCGACTGTGGTGGGGTACGGAGTCTGGCCGGCAATCTTCGAAGTGCCGGCGAGCAGGACGGCAACAGCAATCGCGAAAGCGCGAAAGTGCGAAGAAATAAGAGAAGAGTATCTATTGTCGTGGATATTCGGCTTGCTGTTCATTCGCGTTTTCGCTCTATCGCGCTTTCGCGATTGTGAGGGTAGACACGTCTGGTGGCCGATGACCGTACAAGGTCCTACCGCGCCTTCCGCCGCTCGATCCCGAATCCATATAGCGCAGTCCCGGGAATGCTTATCGGCAAGTGGCCGGTGATCGGCTTCTCCCCGGACAGCGCCGCCGCGACCGCTCGCTCACTGATCGGTTTGGATTGCCAGGCGAGCAGGTAGGACCCGACCGACGGCGTCTGCATGATCAGGTAGGGCGACCCGAATGAAACCAGCAGGGTGCGTTGGTGGGCGCTGGTGCTCTTGATCAGGTCCGCAAAGGCCTGGGGCATGGCGATGTTTCCGCTCCACGCGGTGGCGCGCACGGCAGTGGTGAAGAGGGGGATGCCCTCGCGAGCCAGCATGACCCGGGCCGAGTCGTAGCTTGCCGATCCGCTGGAGGGATAGAGCCGGAAGCTGGATACATCGTAGCCCCGGGAGCGGAGCTCGGTGGTCAGGGTATTTCCGACATCATCCCCGAAGGCGACCAGGGAGATCCTGTGGTGGCCAGCGCGAATGAACTCGACCAGGTTGGCGCTGTCCTTCACCAGGACCAGGGAGCGGGCGGTGATGTCCTCTGCCGCTTCCCGGAATGCGGCCGACCCCACCACCGCGCCGACCCGGTCGAGGTCTACCGTTCGCCGGGTGAAGAGCCCCATGCGCCGTTTCAGATCGAGCACCCGCCGCACCGAGGCATCCAGCCGTTCCCGCGAAATCCTTCCCGATTGTACTGCGCTCACCATGGCGTCGATCGCCACCCCGGGATCGGCCGGCTGCAGCAGGATATCGGCACCGGCCAGGAACGCCAGCACGGTGGCCTCGCCTCCGCCGTAGTTGTTGACCAGCGCGCCCATGCCCAGCGCATCGGTCACCACCAGGCCTTGAAAGCCCAGCGAATCGCGCAGTATGCCGGTCAGCACCCCGGGGTTCAGTGTGGCAGGGCGGGTGCGACCGCTGTCGATGCCGGGCAGCGCGATGTGGGCGGACATGATCGCGGTGACATGAGCCTTCACCGCGGCGCGGAAGGGCACCAGCTCGAGGCTGTCGAGCCGGGCCCAGTCGGCGCGGATCACCGGAAGCGCGATGTGCGAGTCAGTCCCGGTATCGCCATGGCCGGGGAAGTGCTTCGCCGTGGCGTACATCCCATGTTCCTGAAGCCCGCGGATCTCGGCCGCGACGAGACGCGCCACCGTCGCGGGGTTTTCCCCGAAGGACCGGGTATTGATGATGGGGTTGGCCGGGTTGTTGTTGACGTCGGCCACCGGGGCGAAATT
>JBDTTZ010000493.1:0-2156 GCA_040008015.1 Gemmatimonadota bacterium | reverse complement strand
ACCGGGAAGAGGAAATGGCCTTGGCCCACAAAGCCTTCAAGGGCAATGTGACGGCACAGGAAAAACTCGCCCGGCACAACGTCCGGTTCGTCGTTTCCGTCGCGAAGAAGTTCCAGAACCGGGGGGTCCCGCTCGTCGATCTGATCGGCGAGGGCAACCTGGGTCTCATGACCGCGGCTCGGAAGTTCGATCCGAACCGGGGCGTGAAGTTCATCTCCTACGCCGTGTGGTGGATTCGCCAGGCGGTGCAGGCGGCGATCGCCCGGCACGGCCGCCCAGTGCGGGTACCGCTCAACCGGACCGCCGATCTCAACCGGCTGTCCCGGACCGTGACCCTGCTCAAGGACCGGCTGGGCCGGATGCCCACCACCGAGGAACTGGCGCGGGCCACCGGCCTCACGATGGAAGCGGTGCGCAGTCTCTCCGCCTTGAACTCCGAGGCGGTGCGCCTTGACCACCCGGTTCGGGATGGCGAGGCCAGCGAGCGGATCGAGCGCTTCGCGACCAGCGAGCAGGAGGGCACCGACAGCTCGGCGATCGCCAACAGCCAGACCAGCTACATCGAGGCGGCGCTGGCGTCGCTGCCGCCCCGGGACGCCAAGGTGCTCCGGCTCTATTTCGGCCTGGACGACGGCAACAGCCGCACCCTTGAAGAGATCGGGCGGATGATGGGAGTGACCCGGGAACGGATCCGCCAGCTGCGGGATCGGGCGCTGCTCCGGCTCCGCGAAGGTGAACAGAGCGGGCGGCTGAAGGACTTGGTCGCGTAAGAACGCTTGACCTGAAACACCGAACGACCCTTCCAGTTTGGAAGGGTCGTTTTTCTTTTCAACCCTCTCTCCATTCCCCTCTCCCGGTACCGGGAGAGGGGTTAGGGGTGAGGGATTACGTCTCACCTTTCAAGAACATCCGCAGTACCCGGGGCAGGATCCCGCCGTGCTGGAGGTATTCCAGCTCCACTGGCGAATTGAGCCGCACCACGGCCTCGAAAACCGTCTCCTTGCCATCCTCCGCTACCGCCCGGACCTTGACCATCCCGCCCGGCGTCAGGCCCCTGGCAATGCCGCTGATACTGAACGTCTCCCGGCCGGTGAGTCCCAGCGTGGCGCGGGAGACGCCCGCGGGGTAGCCCAGCGGTAACACTCCCATACCCACCAGGTTGCTCCGGTGGATCCGCTCGTAGCTCTCGGCGATGACCGCCCGCACTCCGAGCAGCGTGGTGCCCTTGGCGGCCCAGTCCCGGCTGGACCCGGTCCCGTACTCCTTCCCGACCAGCAGGACCAGCGGCGTCTTGTCGGCGATGTACTTCATCGCCGCGTCGTAAATCGACATCACCTCGCCGCTCGGGAAATGGACCGTCCAGTTGCCTTCTTTCTTCGGCACCAAGACGTTCTTGATGCGCACGTTGCCGAAGGTGCCGCGCATCATCACCTCATGATTACCGCGGCGGGAACCGAAGGTGTTCCAATCCGCCTGCTGAACTCCGTGCTCCAGCAGGTAGCGGGCGGCGGGACCGGTCTTGGGGATGGCGCCGGCCGGAGAGATATGATCGGTCGTCACCGAGTCGCCCAATACCGCGAGAACGCGGGCGCCGTTGATGTCGGTGAGCGGCTGGGGATCGACCGGCAGATCCTGGAAGAACGGCGGCTCCTGCACGTACGTGGAGGAGGTCTCCCACTCGTACCGGCTGCCGGTGGGAACCTTCAGGTTCTGCCAGGTTTCGTCCCCTTCGAACACCATGCCGTAGCGGGTGCGGAACAACTCGGGTTTGAGCGACATGGCCATGGCCTCGCGGATCTCGTCGGGCGAAGGCCAGATCTCCCGGAGAAAAACCGGACTGCCCTCGGGGTCCCGTCCCAGCGGCTCGGTCTCGAGATTGATGGTGACCTTCCCGGCCAGGGCAAAGGCGACCACCAGCATGGGGGACGCGAGGTAGTTAGCCCGAACCTGGGGGTGGATGCGGGCCTCGAAATTCCGGTTCCCCGACAGTACCGCCGCGGTGACCAGGTGGTTCTGCTCCACGAGGGTGGCCACGGGCTCGGGGAGCGGGCCGCTGTTGCCGATGCAGGTGGTGCAGCCGTATCCGACGACCTGGAACCGAAGCTTGTCCAGGTATGGCAGCAGCCCGGAGCCCGTGAGGTAGTCGGTGACGACCC
>JBDTTZ010000492.1:0-38475 GCA_040008015.1 Gemmatimonadota bacterium | reverse complement strand
TGACCTCCGCACCTTCCAGGGGACGTTGCGAGGCCGAGTCGGACACGGTTCCTCGTACCGTCGCGCTCTGGGCCTGCGCGGTGGCTGCGCCTCCCAGGAGCATCGCGACGATCAGCCCCAGCGCGCCGTTCCAGATGTTTCGCCAACGGTTCATGTGATTCCTCCGAACGAGACGAGATGAAGGGTTAGTCATAGAACGAATTGTTTCCGGGTGAATCACTCGGGGAGCGTAGCCTGGCCCCGGCGAGGGTCATACACGCTGCCTGCTGGGAGAACGTGAAGCCGGATATCGGCCGCTCCCAGCGCCGGCGCGCCGCTCCGGGTGACCTTGACTCCCCGCGCGTCGAACACCATCACCGCGCTCGCGCCCAGCACGCGCCAGGTTCCATCGGGGCGCACCTCCAGTGCGGTTCCCTCATCAATCCCTACGCCGATCAGCGTGGGGCGTTCCAGGATCACGCTCAACAGCCGGTTGGTGCGCTCCCGCGTGATGAAGTGCTGATCGACAATCGCGCCGTGCAGGAAGCCGAGCCCCGGCACGATCTCGATAAAGTGCCGGGCGATGGAGTCGTACTCATCACCGTAGTAGCCGTTGGTATCCGGCGGTGCCCGGTACTGGTTGCCGGTGAGCATTGAATCCGACATGATCGCCGCGCCCGCCGAGGTGCCTCCGAGGACTGCTCCGTCCCGGTAGCGCGCCGCGATGGCCCGGTGCACTGCGGTGCCCAGCAACGCCGACGTGATGCTGACCTGGTCGCCGCCGGTGAACCACACCCCGGTGACCCCATCCAGCAACCGGACCGCGGAGTCCGACTCGGCCTGCGCCCGGGTGAGATTGAGCACAAAAACCCGGGCGCCCAGTCCCCGGAGCTCTTCCGCCTTTTCCTCCCCGGTGGCGACCGGCTCCGAGCTCGCCATGGGAACCACAGCGATGCGCGCTGTGCCGGAGCCCCCCGCCAGGTCCACGAAGTGGCGGACCAGGTCCGGTGGCTGGTGGCCGCCGCCCACGATCAGCAGCACGCCCCGCGGCTGCTGGGCGGCAATGGAGCGCGTCGCACCCGCGCCCCCCTGTAGGGCGGCGATCAGGCCCGCCGTCAACAGCACCCGGCGGCCTCTCATGTGCGGGGCTCCCGTCCGGCGCCCAGCCGCTGGGAGATACGTTCGGCGGCCTCGCACACCGCCTTTGCTATGCGGGGGATTCGCTGCGCCGTAAAGCGAATGGACGGACCCCCGGCGCTGATCGCCGCGACCACGCTCCGATGGTGATTCCGCACCGGAGCCCCCACCGCGACATAGCCCGCTTCCAGCTCTTCGATCGCGACGGCATAGCCCCTCTTGGTGACCGCCGCCAGCTCGGCATTGAGCCGGGCGACCGAAGTGATGCTCTGCGGCGTGAGCCGGACCGGCCGCGGGCTTCCCGCCGGCCATCCCCCCGCCGCGGCCAGCAGCACCTTCCCGGTCGATGCCGTGTGGGCCGGCCAGCGTGAGCCGATAAAAGGCGCCGGGCTCAATTTGTGACGCCCCTGGATTTCGTCCAGAACCAGGACATGGGTGCCGATGAGGATCTCCAGGCTGGTGGTTTCTCCGGTGGCTTCGGAGAGGGCAATCAGCTCTTCGTGCGCCGCGCGGTGCAGGCTGTTGGAGCGCTGGGCCAGCGAGCCCAGCTCGATCGCGCGGGGGCCCAGCCGGTAGGACCCGCTGGGCCGGTTCCGGGCCACCATGCGCTCATGCTCCAGCGCGCCCAGCAGGCGGAACGAAGTGGTCTTCGTAAGCCCCACCTTGCGGGACAGCTCGGCCAGGTTCCACTCCGGCGTTTCGTCGCTGAACATGCGCAGGATGCTGAACGCGCGGCCGATGGCCTGCGCGCCGGTTACCTGACGTTCACCCTTCGTGGTACGGAGTTTCACAATGTGGAGCCGAGGTTCGGGCGTGGGTCAATGTTCAGGCTGGAGGCGTCGCTGTCAAGATCACTTGCCGAAACTGCTGCTTGTCGCACCTCGCGGACGCTCCTACCTTCCGGTCACCTTCTTCGGAGCCTGAGGCCGGTCATGGCTCGTCTTCTCTTCTGGGATGTCGATACCCAGGCCGATTTCTTCGAGCCCAGCGGCAGGCTCCCCATCCCCGGCGCCGGGGGAATCCGCCCGGTCCTGAAGCGGCTCACCGCCTTTGCGCGCGACCGCAAGGTCCGGATCCTGGCCAGCGCGGACGATCACCTGGCCGGTCACCGCGAATTGAGCGACCACCCGGACTACATCGAGACCTTCCCTCCCCACTGCATGCGGGGAAGCCAGGGGCAGAAAAAGATCCCCGAGACGGCGCTCCAGAATCCCCTGGTGATCGAGCCGGAGCACCAGGATGCCGCCACCCTCGCCCGGGTCCAGCAGCATGCCGGGGACTTCCTGCTGCACAAGCACTGGTTTGATGTTTTCACCAATTCCAACGTCCTGCCGCTCCTCCGCACGCTCGATCCCCAGGTCATCGTCATGTATGGCGTCGCCACCGACGGGAGCGACCGGTACGCCATCGAGGGGCTGGCCCAGCACCGTCCCCACACCCGGATCTACTTCGTGACCGACGCGGCCCGCGCCTTCAACCCCAAGGCGGCCGAGCACCTGCTCAAGGAATGGGCGGAAGAAGGCGTCCGCCTCGTCAAGTCGGAAGAGATTCTTGAAGGTGGGGTCCTGGAGAATTACTTCACCGCGTGAAGGGTGATTCTTCACTCTCTTTGGAGGTCCCTATCAGCTTTGGCAACTGGTTCCTGCCCGGACCATCGGAAGTTCACCCTGACATCCTGGCATCCATGAACCGGCCCATGATCGCGCATCGCGGTGCCGCGATGGAGCAGCTCATGGCCGAGCTCAAGCAGCCCCTGGCCGATCTCTTCCGCACCGCGCATCCGGTCGTCATCGGGACCGCGTCCACTACCGGTTTCATGGAGGCGGCGATTCGCTGCGGGGTCGTCGAACGGGTGCTGGTCGTGATCGGCGGAGCCTTTGGCGAGCGTTTCGCCCGGATCGCGGAGCTCTCCGGCAAGGAAGTCATCAGGGTCATGGTTCCACCGGGCCGGACGCTGGAGCCGGAATACCTGGCGCAATTCCTGGATGGACCGCCGGTTGACGCGGTCGCGCTGGTTCACTCGGAGACCTCGACTGGAGCCCTGGCACCGCTACTCGACCTCATATCAGTGGTACGGAACCGGAAAGACCTGCTGGTCCTGGTGGATGCTGCGAGCTCGCTGGGCGGAAGTCCGGTGGAAACCGATCACTGGGGGATGGATTTTGTCTTTGCCGGGTCACAAAAAGCCCTCGGACTTCCTCCCGGACTGGTCCTGGGAGCGGTGAGCCCCCGGCTCCTGGCGCGGGCCCGGTGGCTGTCAGACCGGGGCCGCTATTTCGACCTGGTTCGCTACGCGGAAGCCGCCGAACGTTCTCAGCCCCCGTCCACCCCCTCAATCCCGCTGTACTTCGCCCTGGCCGCCCAGCTGGAACGGATCCAGGCGGCCGGCGGTATCGAGGCTCGGTGGCGGCGGCACCACGCCATGCTGACGATGGTGGAGGAGTGGGTCCTGCTGCATCCCCAGGTTAGCCTGCTGGCCGCCGAAGGGCGGCGCTCCTGGACCGTTTCGTGTCTCAACCTGCCTGCCGCGACACTCGGTGATCACGTTGTGGGGGCGATGGCGGAGCGTGGGTGGGTAATTGGGGCGGGATACGGCGAGCTCAAGGCCAGTACGATCCGGATCGGGCATATGGGGGACGCAGAGCCGGACCGGCTCCGGGCTCTCCTTGAAGACCTGTCCTCGGTCCTCGATCCTCAGTCCTCTGTCCTTAGTCCTTAGTCCTTAGTCCTAAAGGCTTAGTCCCTAGTGGTGAAAGAGTTACGATGGCGGGTGTTTGGTGATGCGGTTCACATCCACCACCGGCGGCGCCCCTACATTAGGTGGTGAGACTCGGATGGCGTTCCGCGTAAGCGAAAATCCGGTTACCCGGGAGTTGACGCGGCTCCTGAACCGGACAGCTACCAGAGTCTTCTTTCCCTGCAGCTACCTCCGCTGACAACACAACCTCGCAGTTCTCCCACCAACGATTCGGGCTCGCGTTGGCCCGATTCGGCCGTCCAGGATTCCAGAATGTGATGTAGTTCACCGCACTCCCTCTGGACCCGCCGCAAATTCTCCGAACGAGCCGGGCGCCGGGCGCCCACGGGTCCCGCAAGATTCTCTGGATCCGCGCCTGGCTCTTCAACATAGAAGGTGGACAGCCGCTGCAGTCGGTGAAGTGAGCGAAAACGCCGGGCGCCCCCCGCCCACGTGACGCCATTTCGACTGTTGGCGGCTGTCCTTTTGTGCGGGTGCCGCTATTTGCCGTTTCCCGGCCCTCCATTCTGCAGCCGGAACTTGCTCACCGAAACCGTCAGCCGGTTAGAGGCGCCAGACAGCTGGGTCGCCGAGTTGGCGATCTCCACGGTTGAGGCGCTCAATTCCTCGGCCGATGCCGCAATCTCCTGGGCCGCCGCCGCAAACTCTTCGGTTCCCTCGGACACGCCGCCCATCCGGCTCGCGATACCATCCACCAGCTCCCGGACCTCGCCCGCCGAGGTCGAGATCTGGCGAGTCCAGTGGTCGTTAGCCTCGGCCTCGGCCGCGACCTGGCTCAGGCCCTGGACCGCGGTATTGGCGGCGTCCCGCGCGGTCATGCCACCCTGGGCAAGGCGGATCAGCCGTTCCCGCGCCGTGCGCACCCGGGTCTGGACCAGGTCCACGGTCTGGCTGGTGGTCGTCGCGGCCTGTGCGGCCTGTCCCGCCAGCTTCCTGACTTCTTCCGCCACCACTGCAAACCCGCGTCCCTCGGCCCCGGCCCGGGCGGCCTCGATACCGGCGTTCAGCGCCAGCATGTGGGTCTGCCGGGCAATCGCCTTGGTCTGGGTGACGAACTTCTCGATCTCTTCCGAGGCGGCGGCCAGCGCCTCGGCCTCGGATGCGCCAAGCTCGATTTCCTCGGTCAGCCGTTTCAGCTGCACCGAGCTGGTATCGAGCTGTTCCTGGTGGGCCCGGGCGACCTTGGCGAGTGCGGCGTTGCGCTCGGCGGCCTGCCGGGCGCCGTCGGCCAGCGTCTTGGCGATCGAAAGGATCCGGCCGGCGTCCTGGGCGGTGGCGCGGACCAGGGCGGCCTGTTTGTTGGCCCGGTCGGTAAGGTCCCCGCAGGTGCCGGCCACTTCTTCGGTTGACGCGCTCATCTGCTGGGTGGAGGCGGAGATCTGCATGGCCAGCGTCGCGGCATCGCCCGCCGAATGTCGAATCGAATCCACCAGGGACCGAAGCTCGCTCACCATGTAGTTCACGCCGTCGACCAGCTTGAGTACTTCGCCGCTCGCCCGGGACGACGCGGTGACACTCTGTGAAAGGTTGCCCTGAGCGACGTCCCCGACCCGCGCGTCGAGACCAACCAGTGGATCCACCACCCGGTGCTTGATCCGGTTCCCGATGTATCCGAGCAGGATGGCCATGACCGCGCCCAGGATCAGCATCTGGAGCCAGATGCGGCCCAGCAGCTGCCAGGGGGTCAGATGCAGGCCGAAGCTCAGAACCACAACGGTAATGACCAGGAACGTGAGGATCGCGGCGGCGGCGAAAAGTCCCATCGTGCGGAGGAGCGAGTAGCTCTGTTTGGCCATGGTGGGTTTGCGGCTCTCTGATGGCGGGATTAGCAAAGCTATGAAGAAGGGCGGTAGGGCGGTAGGGCGGTAAGGCGGTAAGGCGGTAAGAACACCGGATGACATGGATCGGAGCCTTACCGTCCTACCGTCTTACCGTCTTACCGTCCTACCGTCTAAATTCCCAGCCCTATGTCAGAGACCCCGCAATACGATCCTCAGTCGATCGAGGCCAAGTGGCAGGCCCGCTGGGCCGAGCAGCACACCAACGAGCCCGATCTGAACGGGGCCAAACGGCCGTTCTACAATCTCATGATGTTCCCCTATCCCTCCGCCGAGGGTCTCCACGTGGGGAACATGTTTGCCTTTTCCGGCGGCGACATCTTCGGGCGCTTCAAGCGGCTGCAGGGTTACGATGTCTTCGAGCCCATGGGCTTCGATGCCTTCGGAATCCACAGCGAGAATTTCGCCATCAAGCAGGGCATTCATCCCGGTGAGCTGATCCCGCGCAACATCGCCAACTTCCGGCGCCAGTTTCACCGGATGGGCGGGATGTTCGACTGGCGCCACGAGCTGTCCACCACCGACCCGGCGTACTACAAGTGGACCCAGTGGATCTTTCTCCAGCTTTACAAGGCGGGAAAGGCCTATAAAAAACGAGCGGCGGTCAACTGGTGTCCCGAATGCAAGACCGTGCTGGCCAACGAGCAGGTCATCAACGGTTTCTGCGAGCGTCACCCGGATACCCGGGTCGAGCAGCGGATGCTGGAGCAGTGGTTCTTCCGGATCGCGGAATACGCGCCGAAGCTGCTTGCCAACCTGGAGAAGCTGGACTGGTCCGAGTCTACCCGGCAGGCCCAGCGCAACTGGATCGGCCGCTCCGACGGGGCCCGGATCACCTTCAACGCCTTTGACGGCGCCGGCGATCGGGTGCCGCTGGAAGTCTTCACCACCCGGCCCGACACCATCTTCGGTGCGACCTACCTGGTGATCGCGCCGGAACATCCGGCCGTCGAGCGGTTGACCACGCCGGATCGCCGGGCCGCGGTAACGGCCTATCTCGAGCGCACCGCCAAACTGGACCTGGTGAGCCGCAAGACGGTGAAGGAGAAGACCGGAGAGTTTACCGGATCTCTTGCCGAGAACCCGGCCACCGGTGCCCGGATCCCGGTCTGGGTCGCGGACTATGTGCTGCTGGAGTACGGCACCGGCGCGATCATGGCGGTGCCGGCACATGACGAGCGGGATTTCGAGTTCGCCCACGCCTTTGACCTGCCGGTGGTACAGGTGCTGGCCCGCGAAGGCGAGAACCCGGACGCCCCGGTGACCCAGGCGTTCACCGGCGTGGACGACGTGCGCATGGTGAACTCAGGCCGATTCAACGGGATGACGTCACGCGATGCGCTCGGTGCGATCGTAGCCTGGCTGGAGCAGCGCGGCATCGGTCAGAGCGTGGTGAACTACCGGATCCATGACTGGTGTATCTCGCGCCAGCGCTACTGGGGTCCGCCCATTCCCATGATCTATTGCGACGCCTGCGGCCCGGTCCCGGTCCCGGAATCGGATCTCCCGGTGCTGCTGCCCCCAATCGAGGATTTCCGTCCCGACGACAGCGGCATCTCTCCCCTGGCCCGGCACAAGGAGTGGTACCACGTCGCCTGCCCGGTATGCGGCGCCCAGGCGCGGCGGGAGACCGATGTCTCCGACACTTTTCTCGACTCGGCCTGGTACTATCTCCGCTACACCAGCACCGAGTTCCAGGACCGCGCCTTTGATCCGGCGCTGACCCGAACGTGGCTCCCGGTCACGACCTATATCGGCGGCAACGAGCACGCGGTCCTCCATCTCCTGTACTCGCGTTTCATCTGCATGGTGCTGAACGAGCTGGGGCTGGTCGACTTCGAGGAGCCATTCACCCGGTTCCGGGCCCATGGCACCATCGTGAAGGACGGCGCCAAGATGTCCAAGTCCCGGGGGAATGTCGTGGTGCCGGATGACTACATCGCGAAGTGGGGCGCCGACACCTTTCGCATGTACCTCATGTCGCTGGGGCCATTTCAAGAGGGCGGCGATTTCCGGGATGCCGGGATCAGCGGCCCGCGACGGTTCCTCGACAAGGTCTGGGCAATGGTCGGTGAATCAATGGCCCAGGATGCCTGTGGAGAGATCACCCACGGGGTCGGGGCCAAGTGGCACCAGACCAAGCGCAAGGTCCAGCAGGACATGGAAGACCTCAAGTACAACACCGCCATCTCCGCCATGATGGAGCTGGTGAACACCTTGCGCGAGGAGAACTGCGCCGAGCGGCAGATCGTCGAAGACCTGGTGGTGATGCTGGCGCCGATCGTGCCGCATTTCTCGGAGGAATGCTGGGAACGGCTGGGTCACCAGATGTCGGTATTCGACGCCCGCTGGCCGCACTGGGATCCGAAGATGCTGGTGGAAGAGACCGTCGAAGTGGTGGTGCAGGTGAGCGGCCGGACTCGCAGCAAGGTGACGGTGGGGCGGGATGCCCCGGAGGCGGAAGTACTCAAGGTCGCGAGCGAAGACGCCACGACCCGTCGGTTCATCGAGGGGAAAGAGACCCGGAAGGTGATCTACGTGCCGAACCGGCTGATCAATATCGTGGTGGGTACATAGGGGCGGGTCTGTAGGGGCGCACAGCTGTGCGCTCCTGCGTATTACGGCACCCTGGGGCAGGTATGGCTCCACAGCACCGCGTGCATCTTGCCGGCAGCGTCCTCTGATCCACCAACGGTATTGCCGCACTTGGTGACCGCGTTCGCGAAGCTGGTCGGCCCGCCCAGGGTCCCCAGGTTGTAGAACCCGCTGTTCTCCGTCCAGTAGAAGGCGCGGTCCTCGCCCTGGATGTTGACGATCTGGCCCACCACGTCGCCGAATTCGTTGACTCCGAACCCGAAGCTGTGCAGCCCGCCGCCGGCGCCCAGGTCAACCATGCCTTCGGTCGGGGTCCATCGGAAGGCATGGATCACGATCCACATGCTCGAGCGCGCCGGCCCCGAGGGTGCCGGATCCGGAATGCGCACCTGGCTGTAACCGGTCACAAATGCCGGGCCGGTCGGGCCGGTCATCTGGTTGCCCAGCGTGTTGGCATCTTCAGCCCAGCTCTCCTGTCCGCCGGGAAGCACTCCGAGGTCGGTCATCGCCCCGGCCTTGGTGAGCCGGTAGGCGTGAAGCGTTCCCGCTGGAGTCCGCGAATATCCAATGGTGGTGCCGAAAGGATCGACCGCGTATCCCACGCTGTAACTGCTGCCAATACCCAAATCCACCATTCCGGTGGACTGCGACCACTTGAAGGCATGCATTTCCCCGGAGGCGACTTTGCTCAGTCCGACGACTTCGGTGAACTGGTTGATCCCGAGGGCGATGGAGTAATCCCCGCCGAGGGTGCCAAGGTCGATCATGCCCTGAAATGGCGTGGTGATGAAGGCATGGAACTCACCGCTGGCGGTGGTGCTCTGCCCGATGATCTGGGTCAGGCCGTTGAGATCATAGGCCACGCTGAAGTTGCCGCCCAGGGTGCCGAGGTCCTTCATGGTCTGGCTGGACCGGGTCCAGTAGAAGCCGTGCATGTCGCCGGTGCCAGTCCGGCTTACTCCCACGACCTGGTCGGTGCCGAGCAGGCCATAGGCTACACTGGAATCCCCGCCCAGGCTGCCCAGGTCAATGATGTTGAACGTCGCCGCGGGATTGCGGCCGAGGAACGATTCCGGCTCCCGGGCCGTCGGCCCGGAGTACTCCCGGCAGGCGGCGAGGAGGACAAGAAAAACAACAGCAGGAATCCGCAGGTTCATGATGATCTCGATCCGACAACGGGCACTCGGGGGCGGGCTTCGCCGCTATCAGCGGGGAGGTCCGGGAACCAAATTAGCCCAGAGTAGTCCAATTGGGAAATGTTCGGGCCGGGGACGCCTCACACCCGGCCGGAGCGCCAATTCAAAGGAGTTTAACCAGCCATTCTCCAACGACATACCCCACACCAGCAACTCCCAGGCCCACCAGGAACATATCCATCCCGCTCCGGAAGATTCCCCGCCCGGTGAAGAAACTCCGGGCCGCCCCGACCCCGAAGTGAGAAAGCATGGCGATCGCGAAACCGGACCAGATCGCCACCGGGCCCCGGGTGAACAGAAACGGAGCGACCGGAATGAAGGCGCCGAACGCGGTCGCGATGCCGGTGATCCAACCCTCCCGCATCGGGGTGGAGCTGGCCGCTCCGATCTTCAGCTCTTCCCGGACCTTTTCTTCCAGCGCCCGTTCCGGGTTGGTCATCAGCTGCGTCGCCAGCGCGCTGGCCTGTGCTTCGGGAATTCCCTTGGCCTGGTAGAGCAGGGAGAGCTCCTCCCGCTCGATGTCCGGCATCAGCCGGATTTCTTCCTTCTCCATTGCGATTTCGTGCTCGAACACTTCGCGCTCGCTCTTGGCGGCGAGATAGCCCGAGGAGCCCATCGACAGCGCATCGGCCACCATGCCGGCGATGCCCGCCACCACCACTGCGTGACCGGTGCTGCCGAAGCTTGCCTGGGCGCCGATCATGCCCGCGACCAGGCCAAAGTTCGCGGTAAGCCCGTCATTGAAGCCGTACACCACGTTGCGAAGGAACCCGCCGGCCCCGGTCTTGTGCCACGGCTCGCTGCTCGCGCCGGAGAGACCGGCCAGCGACTCGGCATGCTCCGCCGATTCCCGGGCGAGGGTAAGCGCGGTGGGCGCGACGACGCTCTCCGGTGATTCCTTGTAGAGATTCAGGTAGCTCTTGACCTCCCGGCCTTCTTCCTGAAGCAACATCGGGAGCACCGACTTCACTCCGAAGCGGCGGGCCACCCAGATCGTGAGCCGGGCGCGAAACGAGGGGCTGTGAGACGGTACCTGGTGCCCGTTTTGGCGGAGCAGGTGAGCCCACATCTCCACGTGCCGGTCCTCGACATCCGCCAGCTTGAGGTAAATCCCCGCGCGATTGGCATCCGGTTCGGCCTTCGCCAGCTCCCGGTAGAGGAAGGAGGCGTCGGCCTCGTCGGCCAGGTGGTGGAGCCAGTTTTCGGGTGCATTGGCCATGGGCGGAATCTAGCCTTGTTCGAGTTCTGATTTTATTTCCTGCCGCATCAACGCCACAACCGATGCGCCGACGCTCCTTGACGACACTGAAGAGATTCCGCATACTCGGTCGGCTCACCATCCATCCCGTTACATCCCACAATTTGCTGGAGGCCTGCATGGCCAGAGTTTCCGTTCTCAGTGCGGCGACCATCGCCGCGGTGCTGGTCGTTGCCGCGTGCGGACGCGAAGAAGACAGCACCGGCCCGACCTCGATGCGACCCGATCAGGCGGTCGCAACGGGTGGAGCACCGTTGACCGCGGTTCCCGGGCGTTACATCGTCGTGTTGAAACCCGGGTCGGGGCTGGCCGCTACCCCGGGCCTCCAGATCGAGCAGAACAACGCGCTCGCCGGGCTTGCCATCGTGCGCAATCCCAGCAGCGCCCAGCTGGCGAGCCTCAAGAAGGCTCCCAACGTCACCTCGGTAACCCAGGACCTATCGGTCCAGTGGATTCCTCCCGCGTCGCAGATGTTTTCCGGCCTGCAGCAGCTGAGCAACCCGGGCCCCACGCCGAACGGCACCAACCAGAGCGGCGCGGCTTTCTTCGGCTACCAGTGGAACATGCGGGTGACCCAGGCCGATGCCGCCTGGGGGACGACTCCCGGTGGCGCCGGAAGGCTGGTCTGCGTGCTGGATACCGGGGTTGACCCGGGCCAGCTCGACCTGATCGGGAAGGTGGATCTTTCCCGGAGTGCGTCGATGGTCGCGGCAGAGCCGTTCATTGAAGACCTGAATCTTCACGGGACCTTCGTGTCGGGCCTCATCAGCAGCCGGGGGATCGGCATGGCCTCGACGGCACCGGACACCCGGCTGTGCGCCGTGAAAGTGCTGGGCGCCTCGGGCTCCGGAAGCTTCGGCGACATCATTAACGGCATCATCTTCGCCTCGATCGTGAAGGCTGATGTCATCAATATGAGCCTCGGCGCCTACGTGAATACCAAGGCGCCCGGTGTGGCCGGCCTGATCGAGGCGCTGCAGCATGCCATCAACTTCGCCAACTCGGAGCGGGTGCTCGTCGTCGCTTCCTCGGGCAATCTCGGAATCAATCTCGATACCGATGAGCCCCAGCTTCGGTCGATTCCCGCCCAGCTGCCAGGCGTGCTGAGCGTAGGAGCCACCGCCCCGATCGCCCAGATGAACTTTGACCTGCTCGCCAGCTACTCCAACTATGGCGGCCAGACCGGCATTGCGATGGTGGCCCCAGGCGGCGACCTTGTCGCCGGCGGTCTCACCCAGGACCTGGTGCTCTCCGCCTGCAGTCGCTTTACTCCTCCCCCCTTCAACTGCAGCGGCGGGGTGAGCTACCTGTTCGGCGCGGGCACCAGCTTCGCGTCGCCCATGGTGGCCGGCGCGGCCGCGGTGGTCGAGTCGCAGATGGGCGGTGGCCGCATACTGCCGTCCGTGGTGAGAACCTGCCTGACCAAGAATGCTGACAACGTGGGTCCCTCGTCGGTCTTCGGGCGGGGACGGTTGAACGTGTTGCGTGCGGCGGCCTGCCACAACCACTGAGCCAGGTCGCGGGAACCGGCCTTCGGGCCGCCCCTTAACGGAGGGCCAGCCGGCCCTCCGTTCTTTTTTGGCTGAATTCGGGGCGAAACCGGCGTGAGTCAACAGCGTAAGGCATTGACACGTAAGAAATTATCAATCCCAACCGGTCAAATCGACTTCCGGGGTTCCTGGGCCCGCGCAAGGGCCTGCCCCTGCAACCAACCCCTTCACTCCAGCATCTTTATGCTGCCATGGCAGAATCCCTCGTGATCGCAAACGCCGACGCCGTCCTCGCCCGTGCCCGTACTGGGGATCCCCAGGCGATGGAGGCGTTGTACCGCGCCTTTGAGATGCCGGTGTACAACCTGGCCCGGCGGATCTGCCGGACCGCGGAAGACGCCGAGGACGTGCTGCAGGAGACCTTTTTCGAGTTGTGCCGCAGCCTGGGCCAGTTCCGGGGCGAGGGAAGTCTCTGGGGCTGGATCCGCACCATCGCATCGAGCAAGGCGCTCATGCGGCTCCGGAGAAACAAATACCGCGACACCGACGAGCTGGAAGACGAAATCTCTCCGAGTCGCAAGGAAGACGCACATCTGCGCATGGATCTCGAGGCGGCGCTGGACCGGCTGCCGGAGACTTCCCGCGCCGTGGTGTGGCTGCACGACGTGGAGGGCTACACCCACGAAGAGATCGCAGAGATGATGGGTAAGACCGTGAGTTTTTCCAAATCGCAATTGGCGCGCGCCCACGTGCGCCTTCGCCGCTGGCTGGGAGAGGAGGCGGCCATATGAACCACCTGAGCATGGAACAACTGGTGTCGCTGCGGGGACCGGGTACGGAGCCCGGGATGGCGGAGGCGCGGCGCCACGTGGAGAGCTGTGAGCTGTGCCGGAACGAGCTGGACCGGCTGCACCAGCGAGTGGCGCGTATGAAAGCGCTGCCTGGGATGCAACCGCCCCGTGATGCCTGGCCGGTGATCCGCGGCCGGATGGCGGACGACCGGCACCGCCGCCGGATCCGCTGGATGAGCATCGCGGGAACCGCCCTGGCCGCTTCGGTGCTGCTCGCCGTCGTCGTCAATGACATCTCGCGCCCCGGCAGGCTGTCGGCTACCGCCGCGATTGACACCGCGAAGGCGCAGTCGCGGGCATTGGAAAGCACGATCCTCCGCTACAACCCCGAGGCCCGGGTCACCGACGGCCGGACGGCACGGATCGCGGCGGAGCTGGAAGACCGGATCGCCGACCTGGACCGTCAGCTGGAAGTCACCCAGATGCGGGACGTCCAAAGCCGGGACCAGCAGTTGCTGCAGCTCTGGCGGGAGCGGGTCAATCTGCTCGATGCCCTGGTGGACGTGCACGTCACCAAGGCCAGTAATGTGGGCCTGTGATGCGACCGGCCTTGCTGTTTCCCTGCCTTTGCCTTTGTGCAGCACTTTCCAGCGGAGCGCAGGCCCAACAGCCTTCTTCTCAGCGCCGGCCGGATCGCACCTACACGGTGGTGCCGGAACGGGAGTTGTTCAGGGTCTTCCCCGGTAATCGTGGCAAGATCGGGATTACGGTCAACATCCTGCCCGGTCCCCTGGATTCCATCGGCGCCCTGGTCGATGCCGTGACTCCGGCCGGCCCGGCCTACCGCGCCGGGATCCGTTCCGGCGATATCATCGTCACCCTGAACAGCCGCTCACTGATCCAGGCTGCTCGCGAATCCCGCAAGCTCTCTCCCGCCCTTGCCCTCATCGAGCTCACGACCCAGATGGATGCGGGTGACACCGCCCGGCTGGAATACCAGAGGGGCGGAGAGCGGCGCCGGGCGACCGTGGTGCTGGAGCCGATGCGGGCGATGTTTGACGAGCCGGCCACCGGGCAGATGTTCAGCTATCGCACCCCGATGGAAGGGCCCGACCGGTCGGACCTCTACTTCAACTTCGACGATCAACCGGTATTCGATCCCAATACGCCGGGCGGCAACGTCATGATCCTCCGGACCCGGGTCATGGACCTGGAGTTGGCACCGATGAATCCCGCCCTGGGCCAGTACTTCGGCATCGGCGAGGGAGTGCTGGTGATCAACGTTCCCCCAAGCAGCAAGCTCAATCTCCGCCCGGGAGACGTCGTGCTGGCGGTGGACGGGCGCAGGATGTCGGACCCGGGCCAGATGTTCCGGGTGCTGCAGAGCTACGAGCCCGGCGAGGACCTCAGGATCGACGTGATGCGGATGAAGCGGCGGGAGAGCATCGTCGGTAAGGTGGTGCCAAACCGGTAGGGCGCCGGCAGGGGCGCACGCAGTGCGCCCCTACGATCTATTTGATGAAAGTCCCGTCCTTGAGCTCGGCCCACGCCTCCCGCAATTGCTCCGATGTATTCATGACGATCGGACCGTACCACGCCACCGGCTCCTCGATCGGCTTTCCGGAAACGAGGAGAAAGCGGATGCCCTTCTCCCCGGCCTGAACCGTCACTTCGCTCCCGGTGTCGAACAGCACCAGCGAGCGGTTCTCTGCTTCTCCGCTGGTTGTGCTTACCGCATCTCCCACCCGCTCGGTCTTCACCGGTAACGGTTGTGACGCGTCCCGGAAGTTCCCGCTCCCCTCGAAGACATAGGCAAAGGCCTGCGAGGAGGCGTCCACCGGCAGTGTCTTGCGCCGGCCGGGCGGAACCGAAACGTCCAGGTATCGCGGGTCCGCCGCAACGCCTTCGACCGGCCCGCTCTTCCCCCAGAAATTTCCGCAGATGATCCGCACCGCGGTGCCGTCATCGTCGGTGATTTCGGGGATGTCCCTGGCGACGATGTCCTGGTAGCGCGGCCGCGTCATCTTCAGGGCGGACGGGAGATTGGCCCAGAGCTGGAACCCGTGCATCCGGCCGGTGGCGTCCCCTTTGGGCATTTCCTGGTGGAGAATGCCGCTGCCAGCCGTCATCCACTGGACGTCGCCGGGGCCCATGCTCCCCCGGTTACCCAGGCTGTCGCCATGGTGTACCGAGCCGGCCAGCACGTAGGTGATGGTCTCGATACCCCGGTGCGGGTGCCAGGGAAACCCCGCGAGGTAGTCGTCGGGGGTCTCGTTGCGGAAATCGTCGAACAGGAGAAAGGGATCGTAGTCTTTGGTCTCACCAAAGCCGAATGCCCGGCGCAGCCGCACCCCGGCGCCTTCCATAGTGGGCTTGGACTGCACGACCTGCTTCACTGGCCGGATAGACATGTTCGCTCCTCTCGTACCGTGCTGGAAAGTAATTCTCCCAACAATCCCTTCGCTGAAAAAGTTCCCGGTGGCGACTCCCTCGCCGGTCCCGGTCCAGGTTTCTATCATATCCCATACTACCATGACACCAGGGGGCCCGCGCTGGATCGAGGGGAGCTCACTTTGAACTATGGCTGGATGGTACGAACGGGTGGACGCACGTGGCGGATCGGAATGACGGAGGACTTGATGCCGAGCGGGCCGGCGATCGATGCGATCCTTGAATTCAGCGTAACCAGGGAGTAGGACTCCCTACGCCGTCGGCAGTCCCCTGGGCCCGAAGAGAAAGGTGTCCATGTGGGTGTAGAGTACTTCCCTGGACTTCGGCTCCCGGGGGTCGAGCGAATAGTGATTGATGATCTGCTTCTGGGTGGCGAGCCATTCCTGCCAGCACACATTACAGATGCTCTCAAACACCTTGAGACCGACATCGTTGGGGAACGGCCGGAAGGGCATCTGGTCCCGGGTCTGGCCGCAACGAGCACATGTAATGGAAGCCATGGAAGAAGGATAATCCTCAATCCTCAATCTTCCATCTTCAATTCTAGTTGGCTCGTCTGAGCGCCTTGACTCCGCTGATGGTTCCCAGCCCGGCGCCGATGCCGAACAGCGCGCTGGCGGTCGCGGTGACCAGCGGCAAGGCGGAGACCGGCCAGGCCAGCAGCATCGCCAGCGCCGCGATGATGAACGGTGCCGCCGGCGAGTAGACCGAATCCACAAAGCGAAGCCGGCGGGCGACGAACCGGCGAGTCAACAGGAAACCGGTGAGCCCGGCGGCAACGGTGATGATGGTGCTTACCCAGCTGAAGATGAACATGGTCAAGTCCTGGAGTGAGGGCACCAACGACGTCTCGTGTGTTTCAGTACGTAACGTCACCCCGGCGTGTTTCAAGTCATCAAGTCATTTAAAGATAAACGCTTAGCACTGCCAAGCCGGTGAAACCTACCAACGCAGGACCACGCTCCCCCACATGAAACCGCTGCCGAACGCGGTAAAGACGACGATGTCTCCGGCTTTGATCCGGCCCCCCCTGACGCACTCGTCCAGCGCGATGGGAACGGTGGCAGCCGTGGTGTTTCCGTAGTGCTGAATGTTGTTGTACACCTGGTCATCCCGAAGCTTGAGCGATTTCTGGACGACCTCGGATATCCGCAGATTGGCCTGGTGGGGGATGAGCAGCGCGACCTGGTCGATACTGAGCCCCGCCTTCGCCAGCACGGCGAGCACCGATTCCGGCATCCGGGTAACCGCGTGACGGAACACTTCCTTGCCGTCCATCTGGAGGAAGTAGCGCCCGGCATCGAGATGCTCGTGGGACACGCGGGGGTGGTACATCGAGCCGGGCCCGTCCACCCAGAGCAGCTCGGCCCGGCTTCCCTCGGAATGGAGGTCAAACGCCAGCAGGCCGCGGTCCGGCTCGGCCGAGCTGGTGACGACCACCGCTCCGGCCCCGTCGGCGAAAATGACGGCGGTGTTGCGCCCCCGGGTCGAGACATCCATGGCGGTAGACTGGACTTCCGCGCCCACCACCAGCACCCGCTGATAGTGCCCGGAGCGAATCCATGCGTCCGCTACGGACAGGCCGTACACGAATCCGCTGCATTGGGTGCGAATGTCGATCGCCGGGATCATCCCGGCTCCGAGGTCGCGCTGGAGGTACACGCCGCCTCCCGGAAGGAAGTGATCCGGGGTGCTGGTGGCGAAGACGATGGCATCGAGATCGCCGGGCTGGAGTCCGGCGGCTTCAAGAGCGCGCCGAGAGGCCGCCAGGGCGAGGGCGGCCCCGGTTTCCCCTTCGCGAACCCAGCGGCGCTCCTGGATGCCGGTGCGAATCCGAATCCACTCGTCCGATGTGTCCATCAGGGTGGCCAATTCATGGTTGGTCACTACCCGGTCCGGAACGGAGAAGCCGGTGCCCGCGATGCGAGAGTTCACGTGGGAGATGGGGCTAGAGGGTAAAGGCGGCGCGCCACAACGATTCCTACGACCCAGATCCAGAATAGCCACGACACCGTCTGCAACGGTGTCAACGATCGCCAGGTCTCCCAGATCACTGCTTCCGGCGTCAGCGGCAACG
Source organism: Gemmatimonadota bacterium (assembly GCA_040008015.1). GTDB lineage: Bacteria > Gemmatimonadota > Gemmatimonadetes > Gemmatimonadales > GWC2-71-9 > DASYPP01. Next base: position 20,905 of record JBDTTZ010000492.1, on the reverse strand, counting down.
GCCACCTCGAATCATTCTCCAGGTGGTGCCGCTCGGCAATCTGGACCGCGGCGATGCCACCGGTCGCGAGCTGGTTCAGCAGCTGCGGGCAGGGATTGCGCGCGCTCTTCCATCCGGGAACCCGTACCAGGTTCCAGCTCAGGTTGGTGGCGCCCCATCCATGGTTGTCGCTCACCCCGACCAGGAGCAGGTTGCGCGCCGTTGCCAGCACGGTCACGCTGTCGCGGTGGGCCCGGGAGAACATTGCCGCCTTGGGCGATGCGTTCACGATTTCAAAACCGTCGATGCCAGCTTCGATCAGCTGGTCGAGGTGGTCGAAGTGATTCTGATCGTACTCGGGGAGGGAAGCGATCGAGATGGCGCCGTAGCGGGACTCGCTCTCCCGAAGCAGCGTGAGGACGCCCTCGAGCGACCCGCCGTACCGGCTGCGGTCAACGCTGTCGCTGGTGCCCAGCAGAACGATGTGGGCGCGCCAGGAGCTGATCTCAATGCCGGGGCAGACGAACGGCGGCTCAGTGGCGGGGGCGGCCGGGAGCCCGGCGACGGTGTTGTGGTCGGTGAGAAAGAAGGCGTCGTAGCCCGCGCGCCGGTGCCAGCGGCGGCTGGCCTCGGTATCGAACCCGGCCATCAGGGTCCCCATCACATCGTGGGAGACGTTGCTGTGAGAATGGAGATCGACCGTCATGAACGCCGGCGGCACGTCCCGCAGGGCCACCATCGGGCGATGCCAGAGCATCCCCCCGGCGATAAAGGCCACGAACCCCAGCAGAGCGAACAGCAACGCGCTCAGCTCACGGATGAGCCCGATGGGTGGGCCGGCATCGGGATCCCTGCGCCGGCGCAGTACCGCGAGCACCCCGCGCCAGGCCAGAAAAACCAGCAGCAGCCCGGCGGCCATCCACTCCAACCGCCGCAGACTCAGCATGGAAGCCGCATCCCAGAGATCGAAAAGCGGCGCAAAGAGCAGGTGAACGACGGGGAAACCGAGATGCACTCCGGGGGGAAGCGGAGCGCCCAGCGGGTCGTAGAGCGGGGGAGCCCGGAGCACCCGGGCCGCCACCAGCGCGACGGTGAGCAGGATGGCGAGGAGAGGAAGACGCCGGCTCATGAACCGCTTAAGATATCTCCGGGGGAACCGCTTCGTTAGGAGGAACCACGAGATGATTCAGATCCCGGAACCAGATCCGCTCGATGAGTTCGAGCTGGGCGACGGCGTCGCCGACCTGGACGCCAGCGTCACCTGTCCCTATTGCGGCGAGTCGGTGGAAATCACCCTGGATCCCGGCAGCGGCAACCAGCAGGAGTACGTGGAGGATTGTCCGGTGTGCTGCCAGCCCTGGTCGGTGGTGGTCAGCTACCAGCCGGATGGCACAGCTGACGTGGCTTTGTCGAGAACCGACGGCGAGGAGTAGAGACGCTACCGCTCCAAACTATACCCCGCCCAGCCACGGGTAACCGACGTCCTCCCAGTAGCCTCCCGGCCGGTCGGTCGTCAGCGTAATCCTGGTGAGGTACTTGGTCAGCTTGTATCCCAGCTTCACCGGTGAATACAGCCGGAGCGGCGCGCCCCGCTCGGCGCGCAGCGGCTGGTCGTTAAAGGCGTAGGCGAGAATGGTCTGCGGATGCATCGCGCTCTTCAGGTCCCACCCGTTGTAGTACTGCCTGCCGCCGGGGTCCCGGTCGAAAGAGTCGAGACGGAGGTAACGGCCTTTCTCGGTCGGCTCTACCATCGCGAGCACGCTCGACAGGGGCACGCCGGTCCAGGTGCCGATCGCGGTCCAGCCCTCAACGCAGTGGTGCTTCAGGGTATAGGTCACGCGGGGCAGCTGCTGGATCATCTCCATCGTCAGCCGGACCGGCTTCCGCACCGCGCCTCCCACCTCGAGGCTCCAGGGCTCGGAGGCCGGCACCGGCGCCTGGGGCCGGGTAACGAAGTACTGAGGGAAGTCCCGGGTTCGCTGGCTGACCGGATACTCGCGGGCCAGCCGGTTGTTAGACTGCAGGATGTGCTCGCCCACCCAGTCGTTCACCCGGGAGAAGGCCCGCAGTCGTGGCTCGATCGCCGTGCCGCCATCCCAGCCGCAAGCCGCGGCCAGCGACACCGGCCCAGCCACCAGTCCCAACCTGAGAAAATCGCGCCGGTCCAGCTGTGGTCTAGTCATGGCTGGGAAACCTTCCCCGGTACCATCCGGTGATCATGGCACGGAGCGAGGCGGGATCCACAACGAATACCAGGACGACATGCAGGATAGTAAAGGCGACGAAGACCCACACCGCCACGAAGTGCCAGTACCTGGCATACTCGTATCCACCGAACAGGGTCGTCAGCCACGAGAGCTGCACCGGCTTGTAGATGGCGAATCCGCTCAGCACCGCCAGCGCTCCGACCACGACGATGGATGTATAGGCTGCCTTCTGCAGCGCATTGTGCTTCCCCTGTGCCGGGTGCGCTTTGCGGAGCCGTAGGTAGTAGAGCTGCATCTGGGCGGCAGGGATGATATCCCGGGGACGGAACAACAGCGACCGCCATTCTCCGGACAAGGCGAGATAGGCCAGGTACAGCAGACCGGTGAGAACGAAGGGCCAGGCCAGGGTGAAGTGCCAGTTGAGACCGCCGGCCAGCCAGCCGCCCAGCCGGGCCCATTCCGGGGCGGACGGGGTGCCATGCAGCAGCTTCACCGGATTGAGCACCATGTACCGCATGTCCCGGGGTCCGAACCGCTGGTAGGCGTTGTAGATCTGGAGCCCGCTCGCGATCATCCCGACCAGCAGGATGGCGTTGGCCCAGTGACAGAGGCGGACCAGCCAGTGGTGTCGCTTGACCGCGGGGCGGCCGGCCGGTACCACGGCTGGAGGTTCAGCAGATTCAACAGCGGTGTGGGTCACGTCACCCCGGGAGAAGTCTGAAGCTGTAACGTCCGGGTGGGCCGCCTGGTTCTCTCGATCCATTATCGCCGGAACTGGTACGCCAGTTTGACGAAGAATCCATCGGACGTGCGCTCCAGGTTGCTGAACCCCAGCGTGGAGTGGCCTTGCATGGAGCTGCCATAACCGAGGAAAGCGACGGTTCCCGGTGTCGGCTCGAACGACGCGAGCAGGTCCACCCGGACCTCGTTCCGGTCCCCGCCGGTGGCGGGCACTCCGTTGATCAGGATCGGGTTACCGGTCGTGGGGTCCACCAGGTCGGACGTTCGCTGCGAAACGTACTCACCCACGATCCGGAAGAACAACGCCCGGCTGGGCTGATACTCGATCCTGGCCCGGGGGATGATGGTTCGCGCGAACAGGCTGCCATCCTCCCGTATGATCCTGGAATAGGTATTCAGGAGGGACAGGCGGAGTCCGGATGTCGGGCGGAAGTTGATGCTCGCGTTCACGTCATAGCCGTGTCCCCTGGTCGCCTCGCGGAAAACCGCGCCGGTCCCGGTGCCGAGGCTGAGGCTGGCGTCGACACTCTGGAACACGGGCGTATCCAGACTCACGTTGCCGCTGAACCCGGACACCCCGTGCGTCACGACGAATCCGGTCTGTCCTCCTCCGTCGTCCACGGTGTAGCCGGCATAATCGGCGGGGTCAAAGTCGACAAAGGCGTGCTCGAGATGGCCCCGGAGCTGCCAGCGTCCGCGGAACTGGAACTGGCCGGTGATTTCTTCGCTGCCCTCGATGGCGTCGCCGGCCAGGTCTCCATACTTCCAGAACCGATTCACCCCGAAAAAGGTCGTGAAGTTCTCCAGCCCGGCACCCCGCGCGCCGTACCAGGTGAGCCGGTTGAACCCCCTGGCGAAGACGATGTTGTTTCGGTTGACGAATCCGGAGCGGGTAATGAAATCCTGCCCGATTCCGTTCAGCTGGTAGTTAAATCCCCAGGACCGGCCGGTGCGGTCGTATTCCAGTTTCCAGATCGGCGATGAGAGCGCCGGGGCGGTTCCCAGGCGGGTCCATGAGCCTCCCACCTGTGCTTCGAAATAGTACAACTTGGCAAAGACGTAGCGGACGTCGCCGGAAACGACCCGGTTGTAGCCCGGGGAGTCGAGGCTGCTGCGATCGGTGAAGGTGACTCCGGCGACCGAGTTGGAGCCGAAATCCCGGCGCACCCGGGTGATGTTGAATAGCACGTCCTCGTTCCCCGGTAGGCCGTCGTCATCCACCTGGTCCACCGCGGTGAGATGGGCGATTCCGAAGTTCCCGAACTTCCCCGTCACCTTGCCCCCGGCGATCGGGTTTGCGATCTGCCGGGTGTAGACCAGCTGGTTGGGCGTGCTGAACAGCTCGATGCCCTCCAGGAAGAACGGCCGCTTCTCGGGAAAGAACAGGGCGAACCGCTGGTTCGCGGTCACCTGGCTGACGTCGGATTCGACCTGGCTGAAATCGGGATTGACGGTTGCATCGAGCGAGAGACTGGTGAACCCCAGCCGCAGGTTGAGCCCAACCTCGGGATCCACGTTCTCCCGCTCGAAATTCCCCGCGTTGTTGAGCGCCCCGTTGGCCGCCGCGGTGACGAAGGGCTGGCCTTCGAGGACGATACCCCGGTGCAGGTCGTGCAGCCCCTCGAGCGTCCCGGCTTGGACCAGGAAGCTGGCGTTGGCTCGGTGCACATCGGTCCAGGTGTCGTTGTAGCCGGTGCGCTGGGTCCGGCGCAGGAAATTGATCCCCCAGCTCTGGGGGCCGTTGCCGGGGTAGCGCAGGCTCTTGAACGGAATCCGCACTTCCACGATGTACCCCGAATCGGTAATCCGGCCGCGGGATTCATACAGGTAGTCGGGATTCTTGTCGATGCTGCCGCCGAAGATGTTGCCGGCGCTGGCCGCGCCTTCGCTGCGCACGCCATCCTGCTGGCTTCCCAGGGGATTCACCGCGAAGAAGAAGGCCCGGCGCCGGTCCTTGAAGGTGTCGAGATAGATGATAACGTGATCGTCGGAATCGATATTGTCGCGGTCGGCCTCGGTGGCCCGGATGGTCTCGGGGTGCCGGTCGTAGGCCAGGATGCCGAAGTGAATGGCGGTGGGGGAGTACCAGACCAGTACCTCGGTCCGCTCTTCCGCCGGCCGGCTGTCCACCGGCTCGTACTGGCTGAACCCGGTGAGCCGGGCGGCGCTCCGCCAGGCCGGTTCGTCGAGCACGCCGTCCACCTGTACGGTGGCCTCGATGCGGGGCACCGAGAAGGTGGGACGGCCGGTGCCGTTCACGCCCGGTAATGTGTCCGGCGCCTGGAGCAGGAGCGGTATAGCAATCAGCAGCAGCATGGCGAGATGGGGAAATTGAGAATTGGAAGATAACCGCGAACCACAAAGACACAGAGCCACAAAGATTCGCACCGGCCCACCCGCAAATGCACGTCAAGAAAGCTGCGTTGCAGGTAGTACGGAATCTCGGTGGCTTTGTGTCTCTGCGGTTGTTGCTATTCGTAACGCAAGGCGGTAATCGGATCGAGCTTCGCCGCCCGGCTGGCAGGCCAGATCCCGAATACCAGGCCCACACCGGCGCTGAAGGCAAACGCCATCAGGATGGCGTTGACCGAGATCAGGGTGTTCCACCCGTAGCTCTTGGCCATGATGTCGGCCGCCCAGGTTCCCAGGCCCACGCCGAGCAGCCCGCCGATCAGGCACAGGACCAGCGCCTCGATCAGGAACTGCAGCATGATGTTGATCCGGGTAGCTCCCAGCGCCTTGCGGATGCCGATCTCCCGGGTGCGTTCGGTGACCGAGACCAGCATGATGTTCATGATGCCGATGCCGCCGACCAGGAGGCTTACTGCGGCGATCCCGGCCAGGAGGGACCCAAAGACCTCGGTGGCCTGTTGCTGGGTCGCCAGCAGCTCCATCTGGTTCCTGATGGTGAAGTCGTTATCTCCGCCGGGCCGGATCCGGTGTTCCCGCCGCATGACCCGCTCGAGATCCACCATTCCCTGCTCCATCGGCACGCCTTCGGCGACTTCGACAGTGATCGAGCGAACCCGGTTGGTCCCCTGGATCCGGTACTGCGCCGTTTGCAACGGGATGAGGATCTGTTCATCCACATTGAAGAACGAGCCACTGGACGCTCCCTTGCGGCTCAGTATTCCCACGACTTCAAAGGGAATCCCGCGGATCAGGACGGTCTGGTGGATCAGTGCGGCGGGATTCGCCCCGAGCATCTCGGGCACGTCGGCGCCGAGCACGACGTACCGCTGCCGGGCCTGGTCGTCGCCGTCGGTGAACATCTGCCCAAAGGGGATGGTGTAGTTGTGCACCGTGGCATAGTTAGCGGTGGTGCCGACCGTCTGGAGATTCAGATTCTTGTTGCCGTATTTCACGGTGTATGAGCTGGACAGCTCGGGAGTGACCGCGTCGAGCAGGTGTGCGTCCCGCTTCAGCGCATCGGCATCCTCGGTGGTCAGGCTCACCCGGTTGCCGCTCGCCACGCCGTGAGAAAACATCTGGCCCGGGTAGATGGACAGGAGTCGCGCGCCCATGGCCGAGATCTGTTCCTCGACGGCTTTCTGGGCTCCATTGCCGAGCGAGATCATGGTGATGACCGCACCCACGCCGATAATGATGCCGAGCATGGTCAGAAATGCCCGCATCTTGTTGGCGCGGATGGACTGCAGTGCCACGGCGACCGTTTCGCCGATCATCATGGCCGGGCACCTCCCGCGGCGGGCGTGGCGGCGCTGGTCGTGGTCGTCGTGGACTGGCGCAGGCCGCCCATGCTGCCACCGCCGGTGACTCGTCCCATCCGCTCCCGCCATTCGACCTGCGACGCGATGAGGCTGGCGCTGGGGAGGATCAGCACCGAGTCGCGCTCGGTGAGGCCCTGGGTCACCTCGGAGTAATCCATGTCGGTGAGCCCGGTCTGGATGTTGACCGCGACCGGCTGACCGTTGCGCTGCACGAATACGATGTATTTCGCGCCGAACTGGTAGTCGGTGGTCGGGGTGCGGGACCGGCTCCCGTTTCCGCCGCCCATGCCGGAAAACACCTTGCGGAGCAGCGCGCTTTCCTCGGTGGTCAGGGTTCCGCCGGTCATTCGTTTCTTCATGACGGCCGAAGCCTGGGCTTCGGTGACGCCTTCCGGCAGCGGAACGGTGCGGCCATCGGGCAGGGTCAGCACGTTGCCGGCAGGTTTCTTCGTCGTATCGGCCGGGTGCGTGCTGCCGGCGCCCGCGGTCGTGGTGCGGGCCGAATCCTGGGCGCCCTGCGCCAGCTGTTGTTCCACGACCTTGGGGTCCAGCCCCAGCACCAGCGCGGCGGAGCTCACGTCGCGGGTGGTGCGCAGCGCCGCGTTCGGAATGGCGAGCACCGAATCGCGGCGGCCGACATGAATCTCCACTTCCGCGTTCATCCCCGGCCGGAGCAGCCCGTTCTGGTTCTGGATCCGTACGATGACCGGAAACATCGTGACGTTCTGGTTGAGGGTCGCCAGCGGCTCGATCTTGAGCACGGTTCCCTCGAACGGCCGGTTGGGGTACGCATCCACGGTGACGGTGGCCGACAGGCCGGCCCGGATCTTCCCGATATCGGTCTCGTCCACCAGGGCCTTCACCTGCATCAGGCTCAGGTCCGCCATCTGGAGCAGAACGGTGCCGCCGCCCACGTCGCGGGTTGGCGAAGAGATGACCTGGCCACGCTCCACCAGTTTCTCGATGATGGTCCCCGAAATCGGTGCCCGCACATCGGCGTCTTCCAGCTGGATCTGGGCGTTCTCGAGATCGACCTTGGTGCTCACCGAATCGGCCATGGCATTGGCGTAGGCGAGCTGGGCGGCCTCGTGCTCGGTCTGGGTGATGGATTGCGAGGCAAAGAGCTCGTCGGAGCGCCGCTTCTGGGAGCGGGCATTGGCCAGCGTCGCCCGGGAGACGTCGAACCGGGCCTGGGCCTGGGCCTGGGTATTGCGGGCGGTCCTGGGGTCGATGCTTACCATGAGATCGCCGCGACGGACTTCCTGGCCGGTCTCCACCATGATCTGGGCGATTTCGCCCGATGCCTTCGACTTGACCTCGACCGTGGTGTCCGGCTGCAGGGTTCCCGCCGCCTGGACCGAGACCACGATGTCCTTGCGGACCACCGGCACGGCCTGGTACACCGCGGTCACCACCTGCTCATCCTTCTTGCAGCCGGCGAGGAGCAGGGCGATCAGGGCAATATTGAGTTTACGCATGGTATGAAGTCTCATTTCAGTCCTTGCCGGGAGTGGCGAAGTCGCGCTCCACCCTGCCGTCCAGGATGTGGACCTGGCGGTAGGCATGCTCGGCGATATCGTGCTCGTGCGTCACCAGCACGATGGTCTGACCCTCTTCAAACAGATTCTGGAACAGCGCCATGATCTCCTGTCCGGTGGTCGAATCGAGGTTGCCGGTCGGCTCGTCGGCGAGGAGGATGCTGGGCCGGTTGACCAGGGCCCGGGCGATCGCGACGCGCTGTCGCTGGCCGCCGGAGAGCTCGTTGGGCTTGTGTGTCATCCGGTCGGCCAGGCCGACGCGGGAGAGGGCCTCGGAGGCCTGGGCCTTGCGCTCCTTGCTGCCCATGCCGGCATAGACCAGCGGCAGCTCGACGTTGTGCAGCGCCGTGGCCCGGGGCAGCAGGTTGAACGTCTGGAAAACAAACCCGATCTCGCGATTGCGGATTCGCGCCAGCTGGTTGTCGTTCAGCTCGGAGACCCGGTGACCGTTCAGCCAGTACTCCCCGGCGTTGGGCGTGTCGAGGCAGCCGATCAGGTTCATCAGCGTGGACTTGCCGGAGCCCGAGGGACCCATGATGGCGACAAACTCGTTCTTCCGGATCGTCACGTCCACGCCGCGCAGGGCGCGCACGATCTCGCTGCCCATCTGGTATTCCCGCTGCAGGTTGCGGGTGACGATGACCGCGTCCCGGGGGACGTCGGTCGGGAGCTGTGCCATCCGCTCGGCGGTCGAATCAATTGCTGGGCTCATAGGGTCCGTCCAATGATGGCTTCGATCTGGGCTTTGGCCTTCAGGTAGTCGAATCGCGCATTCACCAGGTCCACCTCGGCCTGGTCCAGGTTCTCCTGCGAGGTCAACAGCTCTACGATGGTCGAGGCGCCGAGCCGGTAGCGCTCGCGCTGAACCCGCAGATCCTCTTCGGCGGCCGCGACACTGATCGTGGTGATCTCGATGCGGAGCCGCGCGGCCTCAAGGCTGCCCAACTGCCCGGTGAGCGACGCGAGGATCTGGCGGCGGGTATCGGTCGCATTGGCTTCGGCGATCTCGAGAGAGACTTCCTGCAAGGTGATGTTGCGTTCCCGGGTAAAGTTGTTGAACAGGGGCCAGGACAGCGAGAGCGAAACCGAACGGTTGTTGAACAGCTCGTAGTCGAGGCTCTTGCTCCCGTTGTAGTTGTAGTTGCCGGCCAGGCTCAGGGTCGGCCAGTAGGCGGAACGGGCAGAAGAGAGCGTGGCGCGGGCCGCGTTCTGGGTGGCGAGCGTGCTCTGGACCCGGGGCGAGCGCTCCACCGCCTCGCGCCGGATCTGGGCGGTGTCGGGTATGGTCATGACCCGGTAGTACGCCGAGTCGTCGGCCGCCGCTACCCGGCCCTCGGCGCCAACCAGGCGCCCGAGGTTGGCCTCGTCGGTCGCGAGCAGGGAGAGCGCGTTTACCAGCTGCACCCGGGCATTGCCCAGCTGCACCAGCGATTGCAATGAGTCGGAGCGGGTGGCCGAGCCGGAGGCCAGCTTGGCGATGGAGATCTTGAGCTGCTCGTCGGCACGGCGGACGCCTGCCTGGCGGACCTGGACCAGCTGCGCGTCGTAGAGCGCATTGAAGAACGCGGTGGTGGTATTCAGCTTGGACTGATACTGGGCATCCACCAGCGAAGCGTCCGCCGCGCTGCCCTGGGCCCGGGCTGCCCGCACGTCTGTGCCCCGCCGGAACCCGGTGAAGAGATCCACCCGCGCGGAGAGGCCCATGCTGATGCTGGTGTTGCTCTGGTTGGCCGCTACCAGGTTGCCGGTGATCGGATCGGTCCGCGCGCCTTCGGAAAAGGAATTTCCTGCGCTGGACTGGGCGGTAACACTGGGGAGGAACTGCCCCCGGGCCGCGCGGATCTGGGCGCCGGCGTTGCGCACGGAGCCTTCAGCGGAGATCACCGAGGGCTGCACTATGGCGGACAGCCGAATGGCTTCCTCCAGGGTGACGACGGGAATCTGGCTATGGGTCGCCGAGTCGGCGATCTGGGCGCTCGCGCCCGGGCTCACCACGGTAACGGCGCCCGCGAGGGCAAGCAGGATTCGATTCATTTCACTCAGGAGGTCCCCGGCGCTCTTCCTCGAAGCGGCGGATCATCTCGGTATAGGCCTGTTGTTGTTTCGGCGTCAGTTGCCGGCGGATTTCATTACTGATCGAGTCCCTGATTGTTTCAAACCGGGGCCCCAGCTGCCGCCACAGCGAATCCATCGCCGGCTTGTGCCGTTCGAGGATGGAGTGGACGCTGTCTTTCTGGGGCGGAGTCAACTCCAGCTTCCGGCTCAGGAACTCGATGTGGTCGTCGTCCCCATGATGGTAGTGGTATTTCCGTCCCGGGAGCTTGTCGCGATCGGCCAGGCCGATCACCGCGCCGCCGGCCAGCGCGCCTCCGGCGAAGGTGGCGATGAGCAGCAGGGTTGCCTTCAGGGTCGAACGCATAAACTCCAGGGACTAAGGACCAAGGACTAAGGACCAAGGACCAAGGACTAAGGACCAAGGACTAAGGACCAAGGACTAAGGACCAAGGACTAAGGACTAAGAGAGTTGGGATTCTGACCAAAGGCTGGGACCGTGAATCGCAGAGTCCTCAGTCCTCAGTCCTTTAGTTACCGCTCAAGTACTGCCTCTAATACCAGCTCATTGTTCAGCTGGGTCGCGGAGAAGAGTGTCGCCGGCGCGTCGCCGGGCAACACCGCGTCCGCCAGTGATTGCGGCTCCGCGGCGCTCTGGAGAATGACCCAGGTTGCCGCGCCCAGGATGAAGGCCAGGGCTGCCGCGATACCGGGGCGCGCCCAGCGGCTCAGCACGTCCCAACTATTGTCGGTAGCGTGGAGCCCCACCATGACCCGGCGCACAAAGCCGGCATGATCCGACGGCTCCAGGTATCGGCGCAGCAGGTCGCCCAGTTTCTGGTCGCGTTCGCTGGCGAACGGGTTGTCGCTCATTCTGGCTCCTCGCGAAAGGCGCTCAAGGCCTGGCGTAACGTGCGCCGGGCGTGAAAGACGTCGGAGCGCACGGTTCCCTCGGGAATCTTCAGCAGCTCGGCGATTTCTCCGTGACTGTAGCCTTCGACATCAAACAACGTGACGGCGATCCGCTGCCGCTCCGGCAGCCGCTCCAGGGCCTCGCTCAGCTCGCTGTGAAAGAGCCGCCAGTCGGTCTGTTCGTCGGGTGAACGCTCCGAGGACAGGGCCGCCGGCGGAATCATCTCGGTCTGCCGCACTCGGCGTTTCCTCCGCAGGTCCGCCGCCGCGTTCAGCACGATACGCATCAGCCAGGGCGCGAAGGGCCGTTCCGGGTCGTAGCGCTCGAGATAACGCCAGGCGAGCAGGAACCCGTCTTGCGCGGCATCGTCGGCATCTTCGGCGTTCTGCAGAACCGTCCGTGCGAGGCGGCGCGCCGCGGCGGCGTGCCGGTTGACCAGCTCTCCGAAAGCATCGCTGTCGCCCATCGAGGCGCGCCGGGCGAGATCAGCGTCGCTCACGTCGGATTTACGTCAGCAGAGAGGTAATCGTTGAGGTCAGGAGTTCCCATGTGACAGGAAGAATAGCCGGGAGAATCCGGGGTGGGAGGGAGCAGACTAAGGCGTTACAATAAAAGGCGTTATCCGCCGCGGCGCCGGACGGCTTCCCGGGTGGCCGCGACCGCGAGCCAGACGCAGATCGCGCCGAAGCCGTACGCCATTACCCGGGGCATCACGATAAACAGCCCGCCCAGGGCGATCAGGACCAGCGCCGCCGGCCCGAAAAGCGAACGCCGCGCACCAGTCACCACCGTCCACAGGGCCACCACCGCCCGGCGCCGCGCTTCTCTCCGGGTGCGGGTATGCACCGCGGGAGCTTCTTCCGGGCTCTGCCGCGCGAGCACCGAGGGCAGGACCTTCTGGAACCGCTGGGGCGCGCGAAGTTTTCCGCGAATGATCTCCGAGCTGCGCGCGATGTCCCGGCGGAACTGCTCTTCCAGCTGGTGCGCCAGCCTGGGATCTTCGATCAGGACATCCAGCTCGTAGTTCCCGGTCAGGCTCGACGCGTTGAGATTGCTGGTGCCGATCCGGGCCCAGCAGCCGTCGGCCACGATCGTCTTGGCGTGGAGCATGGGCCCATCCCACTCGAAGATCCGCACCCCGGCGCGCAACAGGTCGCGATAGCCGACCCGGGTGAGGTTCCGCACCAGGGTTACGTCGCTCGACCCCGGCACCAGCATCCGGATGTCCACGCCGTCACGGGCCGCATCCACGAAGGCCTGGAAGAGGCGGGGCGGGGGCACCATGTACGCATCGGTGATCCAGAGCCGCTTTACCGTGCTCGCGGCGAGGATCTCGAGCACCTTGTAGGTCCGCTCCCGTCCGGGCCGCCCGGCGATGACCCGGCAGCTCGCCTCTCCCCGGTCAGGGATGGAGTCCGGGCTCCGGTCTTCTCCCGTGCTCCCTCCGGTAATGCGCCAGAGGGTGTTGAACGACTGGTCCAGCGCGACCGCCGCGGGCCCGCTGATCTCGATCCCGGTATCCCGCCATGGTTGAATGCCTTTCGCCTCGTCGCCCATCCACTCGTCGCCGATGCAGAGTCCGCCGGTGATCCCGGCAATACCGTCCGCCACCACCAGCTTCCGATGGTCGCGATTTAGATTCTGGAAGGCATCGAGAAACTTGGGGGGATTGTGGCAGTGAACTTCGACACCGGCCTCGCGCAGGAACTTCCAGAACTTCGAGCGGGTGGCGAACGATCCGAGCCAGTCGTAAATCACCCGGACGCTGACGCCGTCCTTCGCCCGGGCCGCGAGCGCCTCGGCGAACTGCCACCCGATCCGGTCGGAACGGATGATGTAGTTCTCGAAGTGAATCCAGTGTTGCGCCCGGGCGATCAGGTCGAACATCGCGGCGTAACACTCGGGGCCATTGAGCAGCAGCCGGACATCGTTGCCCGGTATGGGGCGCGCATCGGCGGCCCGGTCGACGGCCTTTTCGATCGTGCCGGCCTCCGGAGGTGTGGAGGGAGCGGATGATTGAACGGTCTTGGTTGCGGTCACCGTGTTCGGGTCGTCAGGTTTCCTTTTCAGGCTGCCGTTTTTAACGCAGAGACTCAAAGGCTCAGAGGGATCGGCGGGAAGTCGGATGGTCACTCCTTACCAAACGATCGTTTTCAACACGTAGTCACGTAGGACACTTAGGGCCACATAGAAAAACAATTGGAGTTGCCGAGCGTTGAAAATGGGTAACTCGACGGAGCACTGACTGTTGTCTCTGAGGCTCTGAGTTGAAAAGGGCGCTGTCCAGAGGTCGCTTGACTACCCCACGCCCAACCCCAGCACCTTCTCCTCCGGCCTCAGGGCCTCCAGCACGAACTGGATATGATCATCGAGCGGAACGCCCAGCTCCGCGGCGCCCTGGATCACATCCTCCCGGCTCACCCCACGGGCGAATGCCTTGTCCTTGAACTTCTTCTTGACGCTGGAAACTTCGAGGTCCTGGAGGCTCCTGGTGGGCCGGACCAGCGCGCAGGCGACCAGGAACCCGGAAATCTCGTCTACCGCGAAGAGCGCCTTGGCCAGCGGCGTGTCCCGCGGGACTCCGGAATAGGTGGCATGACCCAGGATGGCGCGCTGCCAGGCGTCGGGGAAACCCTGCGCCGCCAGGATGCGCACGCCCTCGGCGGGATGCTCCTCGGTCGGCGAGTGGGCGGCATTGGGAAAGCGCTCGTAATCGAAATCGTGCAGCAACCCCACGATGCCCCATTCATCGGGGTTTTCGCCCGCCTTTATCGCCATCGCCCGCATGGCGATCTCCACCGCGTACATGTGCTTCCGCAGCGCTTCCGAGGCGGTGTACTCGTGCATCAGGGCCAGCGCTCGCTCGCGATTCCAGGTCATAGAAAGACGGTAGGACGGTAAGACGGTAAGACGGTAGGTGACCGCCTTCACCGCAGGATGGAGAACGGAACCAGAGATGAATTAAGAATGGAAACGACAAAGGCGGTAGGGTGACTGTCTCCACCATACCGTCTTACTGTCTTTCCGTCCTACCGTCTCAGTTCGGGCAGCTAATCGCTCCGCACACCGGTACCGGGAGCGTGGTGCCGTACTTCTGGTTGATCGCGGACGCTACCGAGTCGGCCACCAGGCGGTGGGCGACCGTGCTGGGGTGGACGCCGTCCAGCGAGAAGAGCGGACCGAACCCAATGTTCCCTCCGGATAGCGCCTGGCTCAGATCCGGGAAAGGCGGAATCTCCCCGGTGCCCACTTTTTGGAGAAGCGGCGGGTTCACGTCGACGAAGGCGTAGCCCCGGGTGGCGGCCTGGGTCTGGATGAAGGTGTTGAAGCCGAGGACCGCGTTGCGCAATCCGGCGTACTCGCTCGGAGTGATGACGTCGGTGTCCACGCTGCAGTCAAGCGTGGTGGGCTGGCCCGCGGCGGCGGCGGCGATCTTGGGAACCCCGATCGGCCACGGCACCAGGATGGAGTCACCCTTGGAGCCGGGAATCGCGGCGTTGGGTGCGCAATTGTTGGAGACCGTCAGGGCGGACGGGAGCTGCTGAGGAATGCCGGGGCAAAGGCCAGTCCGGAGACACCAGTACACCGAGCCGCGCGAGGCGTAGGGGATCACCGATATGTCGGCGACCGTGAGGAGGACGGCCTGGGCCCCGGTCGCGGCGATGCTGTCGAGGATTGCGGTGTACTGGCTCTGAAAGACGGCGACGTCGGTGACCGAATCGGGATTACCCGGGTTCACCAGGTTGGTCAGTGCCGCCAGCGCATCGTTGTTCCCGATCCAGAGCGAGACAAAGGTCGGGTTCTGGTCGCGCATCGCCTTCACCTGGTTCCGGCCGCCCAGGAACATCGTGGTCAGCGCATTGGCCCGGGAAGGCACCGCGAAGTTGGTAAGCACTTCGGTCGCCCGGGCGAAGGGGACAGCGACATTGTTGGGCGTGACGTTGCTCTGCCGGAGATAGCAGGTCATGTCGTCCGGAGGCGGCAGTCCGGGCAGGTTCACCCGGGTCTGGGTCACGTTATTGAGAAACGGCGGGGGACAGCCCGGCATATTGAGCCGGGGATAGATGAAGCTGGTTCCCATGGCCTCGGCCACCAGCAAGGCGTAGGAGCGGGCCTGAGTGCTGTCGTTAATGCCGGCGGACTGCACACCGGCGGTGATGCTGTTGCCCAGCGCGACGTAGCGCTGGAAGATCGCGCCGCCGCTGGGGACCGGGGGCGAAGCGGGCGGATTCAGCGAGTCGTCGGAATGGCAGCCGGCAAGGATCGCGAGGGCCAGCGCCAGGGAGGCGGCGAGATAGCGAGGTTTCATGATCGTGGTCTCCCTGTCAGAACGCCAGCGCGAACGTCGCGCCGAAGAGATGAGCATGGAAAGTGTAGAGGCCGTTGTTGACCGCGGTGGTCGGCACCGCCTGGCCGCCATCGGTGGTGCGTCCGCGCCGGTCGGCCTGGTCGATGTACTGGTAAGCGAGATCGACCCGGAGTGAATTGGTCAACCGGGTCCCCAGGCCCAGGGTAAACTCGGAGCGCGGACCTTCCGGCAGATTCGGCGTCACCGTCTGGTCCGGTGCCGCCTCGGTGTGGGTGAGGAACCCGGCGCGCACCGTGGTGTTGGAGGTCCAGGCGTATTCCCCGCCCAGCCGGACCCCGTCGCTCGCCTTGTAGTCCTCCACGATTGTCCGCTGGCCCGCGTGGTCGAAGTCGATCACCAGGCGATCGAAGACTTTCCAGTTCGTATGCTGATAATCGAAGAGCAGCTTGAACCGGGGGGTGAGCTGGTAGGCCGCGCCGAGAACCAGCTGCTCCGGCAGTGTCAGCGAGGTCTGGCCGCTTTGCTTGCCGAGCGTCGAATCGTCGAGGAAGCGCGACGCCAGCACCTGGTCGAGGGTGGTACCGGGCGGCACGCCGAAGGGGTTGCCCATGGCGAGGGTATCGTTGGTCGCGATCTGGGTGAAGGTCACGTCGGCGTCATTGATCTCAACCTTCTGCCGGGAGAGGAAGCGAACTCCCAGGGAAAATTTGTCGGTCGCCTGCCAGAGGATCCCCAGGTTGTACCCCAGGTTCCAGCCATGTCCCACGAGATCGGCGTTGGCGAAGTCGGTGCGCTGCTGAATGCCCAGGTTGGCGAAGGTGGCTCCGGGCGGCGCCGGCGGGGGCAGCGCCTGGGGGGCGAGGTCGAGGTGCTGATGCAGCCCGACCTTCAGGTAGGTGAAGTCCACCCCGGCGCCGACCATGATCCGGTCGGTGATTTTCGCGGCGACCGTCGGCTGGAGATAGAAACCCTGGACCAGGCTCTTGTAGCCCAGGAATCGCCCTTCGAAGTTCTCCGGCCAATCGGTTTCCAGGCCGTAGGGGACGAAGAAACCGAACCCGGCGACAATCCGCTTGCTGATGGGATGCTGAAAGTAGAAATGAGGAACCGGGTAGACCCGCCGGTTCATCCTGGTCTTGATTCCGGTGTTGTCGTTCTCGAACTGTCCCGATGGCGCAATCAGGGTGCCGCCGGCGCTGACGAGCTGGTGATCGGCCAGCGCGAGCCCCGCAGGATTGAAGAAGATTGTGGAGGCGTCATCGCATGGGGAGGCGACGGCCGCACCGGCCCGCGCCATCGCGCAGGTGCCGTGCTCGTAGACTCCATAGCCCTGCGCCAGGATCGTTCGAGGGGCAGCCATGGCACCGGCAAGGACGCCGGCGGCCAGCCAGACTGGGAACCGTCGCATAGAGATACTCCGTGGACCGCGTTCTTGAATGAGGATCGAAGGACAGGTCATTCTATTCCTTCGGACGCACTACCGGTGCTGCCGTGAGCGGCACCCGGGTTGAGAGTTGGCCGTCGAGGCTGATTTCGAAGGCGTACTGGCCGGCCATGGGAAGCGGGATATCGAACACCAGGACAGCGCCCGCTTCCAGCTCGGTGACGCCGGCCACCGGCTCTCCGAACTGCACCGTGCCTTCGCCGCCCAGGAGCTCCTGGCCTTCGGCATCCACAAAGCGGATGCGAATGGAGTGGTTGCCGATCTCGGTCCGCCGGCCTTTGACCCGAAGCACGAGATGGGTCCGGGCGTTTACCGTGGGAAACGAAGTGACCCAGACGTGCTGAAAAATCCCGATGATCGAAAGCTTGCCTTGCTGGTCGATCAGGGCATAATCGGCCAGCACGGCAAAATCGAGGTTCACCCGGTCACCGTGATCGACTTGATCTCATCGCCCTGCCGGATCGCATTCACCACGTCCATGCCCTTGGTCACCTGGCCGAACACGGTATGCACCTTGTCGAGATGCGGCTGGGGGGCATGGCAGACGAAGAACTGGCTGCCGCCGGTATCCTTACCGGCGTGGGCCATCGACAGGGTTCCCGCCACATGCTTGTGGGTGTTGAGGTGGGTCTCGCACTTGATCTTGTAGCCCGGCCCGCCGGTGCCGGCCCGGGGGTTGTTGGGATCCTTGGAAAGCGGGTCCCCGCCCTGGATCATGAAATTGGGAATCACCCGGTGAAAGCGGGTGCCGTCGTAGAAATTCTGGCCGGCGAGCTTCTCGAAATTGGCGACGGTGCCGGGCACTTCGGTATCGAAGAGCTCAACGGTGATGGTGCCGCGCGAGGTGTCGATGCTAGCGGTTTTCATTTTCTGAGAAAGAGAGTGAGAGAGAGAGATTTGAGGCCATCGTTGGAAGGTAAACCAGTGCGGGCTGGCTGGGCACCTTTGCGCGCCACCTTTTTCAACTCAGAGCCACAGAGGCTCAGAGAAAACAGTCTGTTTGTTCCTCTGAGTCTCTGAGGCTCTGTATTGAAAAAGGTTGATATCGGGGGACGCTCAACTTTCCACGGCAGGAATGACTGCATTGGGGGCGAGCTGGTCGAGGGTGGCTTTCCACTCGGTATCGTTCGTGACCGGCACTCGACAACTGGTCCCCACGCAGGCGTATGCCCTGGACCCTGGCGCATTGTCAATCATGCCGCGAACCGCTGGAGGCAGTGCGGTCGTGGCCAGAGATTCCGGAGTAACCCTGAGGACAACTCGGCGCGGAAGGAACGTACCCAGGGCGCGGCGGTGCATCCGCTCGGCCTCAGGATCGCCGGCCGGGCCAACAATCACGAAGTGAGCCGGCGGCCTGAGCGTCCAGTCCATCGCAATCAGAAACGTGGCGCCGTGCAGTCCCAGGTCGGCGGCGCCGCCGGCGAAAGTCCTGACCAGCTCATCGCGGCGCAGCTGCCAGGCCGGATCACCGGTGATCTCCGCCAGCCGCGCAAGGACGATTCCAGCCACTCCGTTGGGTGACGGCGTCGGCGCGTCCTGCACCAGCTTGGAAGGAAGCGGCAGGAGTCCCGCCGATCCTTCAGCCGCGCGGGAGTCAAAGAATCCGCCGCCTGCCGGGTCCCAGAAGTCCCGCCACACCCGCTGCATGATCCGGATGCTCCACGCCAACCAGGACGAGTCGCCGGTTGCCTCCCACGCGTCTAGGCTCGCGTTGGCGACCTGGACCTGGTCGTCCAGCAGGTGCTGCGCGCCGCCCGGGGTGTGACCCACCACGTCGGGCTCGGTGTTCTCGCGCTGAATCCGCCGCAGAGTTCCCAGCGCGTTCTCCCGGGCCCAGTCGTCGATCAGGACCGCGCCGGCCGCGAGCAGGGCGCTCGCCAGCATGGCGTTCCAGCTGGTGTAGCGGGTCGGATCCACGAAAGGCGCGGTGCGCTTCGCGCGAGCGGCGCGGAGCCGGCCCGCCGCCACCGGCAGGACGCGCATCACTTCCTCCAGTGGAATCCCCAGCCGGATGGCGACGGTCTCCAGTGGTGCGCTGACATAGAGCACGTTCTTGCCGGGGTTGTGATGCATTTCACCCGCGGTCCCGATGTCATAGTACGTGGTGGCGACATCCAGCTCGCTGCCGGAGAGCACGGCCTGGGCCTCTTCCAGCGTCCAGGTGAAGTAGTCCCCGTCGTCGTCCAGGCCGACATCCGCATCCTGGCTGGCGGCGTAGCCGCCACCGGCATCGGCGAGCACTTCCCGGACAAAGCGCACGATCCCCCGCGCCGTTTCCCCGAACTCCTCGTTCCCGAACGCTGCGTAGCAGTCGAGATAGGCCTTGAGCAGCTCGGAGTTGTCGTAGGACATCTTCTCGAAGTGGGGCACGATCCAGCGGGCATCGGTGCTGTAGCGGTGAAAGCCGCCACCGAGGTGGTCGTGAATCCCGCCCCGGGCCATGGCGTCGAGCTTGGCCTCGATCATTTCGCGGAGAACGGGCTCCGGTTGATCCAGGTAGCGGCGCAGCAGCAGCGCGATCGCCGCGGGGTGGGGGAACTTGGGCGCGTTGCCGAATCCGCCGTTGGCAAAGTCGAAGCTTCGCTTCATCCGCTCGATCGCCTGCTCCAGGATCGTGTCACTCGCCGCGCCGGACGCGGTCTCGTCCAGCGACTCCGCCACGATCCGCTGCACCGCCTCCGATTGCGACACCACCCGGTCCTGCTGCTGGCGATAGATGCCGAGGACCTGTTCCAGCACGCTCCGGAACCCGGGGCGCCCGTACTTCCCATCGGGCGGGAAGTAAGTGCCGCCGTAGAAGACCTCGCCTTTGGGTGTGAGGAAACCGGTCAGCGGCCAGCCGCCCTGGCCGGAGAAAGCCTGGACCGCGCGCTGGTACCGGGCGTCGACGTCGGGGCGCTCGTCCCGGTCCACCTTGATGGCGATGAAGTTCTGGTTCAGGAAACCGGCCAGCGCCGGGTCTTCGTACGACTCCCCGTCCATGACGTGGCACCAGTGACACCAGACCGCGCCGATATCGAGCAGGATCGGGCGATCCGCTTTCTGGGCCGCGGCGAAAGCTTCGTCGCTCCAGGGATACCAGTGCACCGGCTGGTGCGCGGCGGAATGGAGATAGGCCGATGGTGCGGAGCCGAGGCGATTCATAAGAGGGAATCTAGCGGGGTAGTCTGCTGTCCCTTGCGGGGCGCCGTTTTCAACTCAGAGACTGGCCCATGGCAGATAGCTTATGGCAACTTCTTACGGGGCTCAGCATCCCATCAGGTCGGTCGTTCCACAACCAAAATCATCCGCCATATGAATGTTGGTTTTGCCAGTATTCTCTGAGCCTCTGAGGCTCTGCGTTGAAAACGGTACCCTTCAGGGGAGCCGGCGGGACGTTGGCGAACTCACAGTCTTGCAGAAGGACAGATGTCGTTGAGAACGCAGGCCTCGTGTTGCGGCCGGCGGGCAATACAGACCTGGCGGCCGTGAAAAATCAGCAGATGGGACAGCAGGGTCCATTCTTCCCTGGGGAACAGCTCCATGAGATCCTGCTCGATCTTTTCCGGATCGGTGTTGACGGTCCAGCCCAGCAGCTGGCTCAGGCGCGTCACGTGGGTATCCACCACGATTCCTTCGTCGATGCCGAATGCGTTCCCCAGCACCACGTTCGCGGTCTTGCGGCCCACGCCGGGAAGCTTGTTCAACTCCGCCATGGTGCGGGGCAGCTTCCCGTCGTGATCGGCCACCACGGCCTGGGCCATCCCGATCAGGCTCTTCGTCTTGTTGCGAAAGAAACCGGTGGACTTGATGATGGCTTCCAGCTCGAGCGGGTTGGCGCGGGCGAGCTCATGCACGCCGGGGTAGCGCTGAAACAGGTCGGGCGTCACCATGTTGACCCGGGCATCGGTGCACTGCGCCGAGAGAATGGTGGCCACGATCAGCTGGTAGGGCGACTCGTGGTTCAGCGCGCAGCGGGCATCGGGATACTGGGCCTTGAGCCGGTCGAGCA
>JBDTTZ010000491.1:0-2715 GCA_040008015.1 Gemmatimonadota bacterium | reverse complement strand
ACACCACGGTTCCACCCGCGTTGTCGGTCGGCTCCCGGATCATCACGAAGTGTCGATCATCCGGTGCCACGTCGTACTGCTGCCGGTTTCTCGCGGAGCGGTACCCTGATAGCGAGAAGAGCGGCCGAGGAGTACCGGCCGCGAACGATGGCCCGGGGGCGACCGCTACGGCCATGAGCTGGCCCGGGCCCTTGAAGAACAACTCCCGGCCGCTGTGCGACCAGCGCGGCTCGATCCCCCCGTCCCGCGAGACCAGGTGGGTCGATGACGCGGCGGGAAAGGGAGTGACGTAGACCTCGCGCCGTCCCGTCGCATCCGAGACATAGGCCAGCCAGCGCCCGTCCGGGGAGAGGGCAATCTGGTTGGAAGAGTTCTTGGTGACCACCAGGGGCACCAGGGCGGTATCGCCCCCGAGGCGCCGGGCACGGATATGGCCAATGACCCCGACTTCGTCCGAACGCACCAGCAGCCACTGCCCGTCTCTCGAGAACTCGGCTTCCCACAGTCCGAAGGTGTGATGCAGGAGCAGCTCCGATGGCCCACTGCCGTCCACCCGGGTCAGGTACACGTCGTAATCGTCCTGGCCACCGCCGCCGCGCAGGTTGGAGGAGTAGGCGATCGACCGGCCGTCGGGTGTCCACGAGGGCCGCCAGTTCACCGACCCGCTCTGCGTCAGCTTCTGCCGGGTTCCATCGGAGCGCCTGATCCAGAGCTGGGTCGAAACATCGCGCACGCTCACCGCCAGGGCCTTGCCATCCGGCGACAGTGCGGGGTATTGGAAGTCCGCGCGCCACGTGGAATCGAGCGGCACCGCGTGCCCGTCGCGCGACACCCACATCAGCTCGGACGGGGAAATGCCGCCGGCATTGACCGTGTAGAGCGCGCTGCCCGTAGCGGACATCGTGAAGCTGGCCGGCACGACGTCCTCGATCACCGGGACCGCGCCCGAAGTCAGCGCGAGGCCTTTTGGGTCGAACCTCGCGGCGAACAACCCACCGGCCCGATCGGTGTAGAGGAGGTGTCCGGTGGGGGAATACCAGGCCCCAGCCGCATTCGCCACGAGCAAGCGGCCGCTGTCAGCCGCGAAATCAAAGACATAAGCGGAAGATTCGATGCCGCAGTTGCCGGGGCATCTGGTGTAGAGGAACCCATGACTGCCCGGCAAGGGCCAGAGTGTCGCGACATTGATGCGCTGCAGGGTGTCGGACACCACCGGCTGGCTGGCCCCGCCATCCGACGAGACCCGCCGCAGGCCGCGGCCATCGCCCACGTAGACGATTGTTCCATTGTCCAGCCATGCGGCCATGGGATAGGTGAGGTTGACATCCGTGGCGAGGGTGATCGAGCCTCCGCCGTCCACGGCGACCTTCCGGAGCCGCCCATCAATGGTGGCGTACCCGATCCACTTGCCGTCGGGCGAGAAAAAGGGCGACACGCCACCTTCCGTACCGGGCAGGACCGTAGGCTCGCCCTCGCTCCGCAGTTTGCGCATCAACTGCATGGCGTCCCCGATCGAGTCCGAAAAGACGATGCTCGAGCCGTCCGGTGCAATGGCGGCCTGGGTCGCCAACCGTTCGACGCCCGGGGCAAGGAACTGCGCGAAGGAGTGCTGCCACAGCGTTACCCGCTGGCGACTGGTCCCAGCCACTGGGGTCGCGCGCAGCCATCCGATCACAGCCACCGCGAGGAGCCCTGTGCTGAGCATTAACAGGGCTAAGATCCGACGCCGCGACGTCGCAGGACCGGCCACCGTGGCGAGCGTTGCCCGATGCTTCCCTGCCCCGCTGAATCGCGGCTCACCCAGCGCTTCGGCGAAGGCCTTTGCACTGTCGAAACGATCCGCCGGCAATTTCTCCAGCGCCGTCAGCACCGCCGCTTCGATGTTCGGCGCGATGGTGTGCCGCTGGGTCGCCAACCCGTGCGGCATCTCGGTCAGCACCTTGGCCACGATGGCCTGCGCAGTGCTGCCGGTAAACGGCGGGTCGCCGGTCAGCATCTCGTAGGTTACGCAGCCCAGCGCGTAGACATCGGAGCGGGCCGTGATCTCCCGTTCACCCATCGCCTGCTCGGGACTCATGTAGTGCGGGGTCCCGAGCGACATCCCGGTTTCGGTCATCCGGCTGCCGCCCGCCTTGCTCGCGGCCAGCGCGATCCCGAAATCGGCGACCAGCGCCGAGCCATCGTGCAGCAGGATGTTCTCCGGCTTGATGTCGCGATGGATGACGCCCTGGCGATGGGCGTAGTCGAGCGCGCTGGCGATTTCCATGGCGATTCGTACCGCGTCCTGGATCGGCAGTTGCTTCTCCCGATTCAGCCGGTCGCGGACAGTCTCACCCTTGACGAAGGGCATGACGTAGAACAGGAACCCGTCAGCCGCGCCCGAGTCGAACAATGGGAGGATATGGGGATGCTGCAGGTTGGCCGTGGTCTTGATCTCGCTCAGGAACCGTTCGGCGCCGATCACCGCGGCGAGCTCCGGGCGAAGGACCTTGAGCGCGACCTTGCGGTCGTGCTTCAGGTCCTCGGCAAGATAGACCGTCGCCATGCCGCCCGCCCCCAGCTCCCGCTCGATGCGGTAGCGGTCCGCCAGGGCTTCCGCCAACCGAGCCCCGGTCATCGTTTGAACGCTTCGCCGAAATTCCGCATCAGGTAGATGTCACTCTTCTGATCCTGCAGGATCATCAACACCCGGCGGCCATCCTGGGAGACTCGGTA